>JAYSZC010000248.1:0-4919 GCA_043738235.1 Lewinellaceae bacterium
TCCCGACGGCCTGAAGGCCGTGCTACCGACGCTCCGGTTTCCAGAAACTACAACAAAAATGCTTCTGTGAACTATGTGAATAAAAACATTTGCCGAAAAGTGAATTGGTCACAACTCTTAGCTTTCATCAGGAATTTTTCACCGGAATTTCACGTTTTCCTCAGTAAAGGCAATCAACGATGCAGCAAAAAATACTCGACCGCATAACAAAGATAAGCGGAGTTCCCGGACTTGTGGAAATACTTGGCAGCCGACTTTCCGGCGCTGATCTGAACTCGCTTTTACTGGAGGTTTTCCGACAAAAAACGGCACAGATACAAGCGTCCGGCTTGTTACAGGCATATCGCAACAACCGTTTCGTGCAACCGGCAACGGTCGATGCGATTGATTTTCAGGTCTTTGCACTGGAAGCCTTGCGCCTGTCGCGCAGCAGCGGATTTCGACCTTTACTATTGTCTCCCGTGGGTCCGCTCGGTACTTGCTCGGTGGTAGCAACTGCCCATCAGGACAAAATCCTTTCTGCCCTGCGCGGCGCCGAAGTAGTGGCCGACGCCACCAATGTGCTGGCGCTGGAAAGTGTGCTGCGCCGCTCCGAACAACAATTCCCGGCGGAAATCCTGCATTTCAGCACCACCCACCGGCATGTGCGGGCGCAGGAAATACCGGACATACCTGGCTATTCGGCCCATTTTACCATCCTCGGCCTGACTTCAGCCGGGCGGGATACCGGCAGTTTTCAATTTGAAAAAGACAGTTTACTACAACATATAGGCTTGTATATCAAGTATTTAAAAGAAACCCTGCAATTGCCCCGGGTTTACATTCGCCTGATTGCATTGGATCAGAAAGCAACACCCAACAGGTTATTCGAAGCGGTCGATGCCCATATCCGGCAATCTGCACCCGAATGGCCGGTCTCCCGTATTGCTTCCAAAGCAAGCGAACAATCCTATTACCGGCATTTGCAGTTTAAAATAGTTATTCCCGGCCCCGGCGGTCAGGAAATCGACATTGCCGACGGCGGATATACCGACTGGACACAACGCCTAAGCGGAAACCGCAAAGAGCGTTTTCTGATTAGCGGATTGGGACTGGAATTGTTGTTTAAAATTGTGAGTCGTGAGACGTGAATCGTGAGGGGCATCTCGTGAGAAGTAACCCAAGTTGTGGCCTATGGCCCGGAGGGCCAATATCTTTGTAGCATTTTCCAGCGTCCATTGCATCCGGCCCAGCGGGCCGGTATCTCTTCAAAAATGAATTGATATAGCGGCCCGCTGGGCCGCAAAACGCTTGAACATTTATCATTCTACAAAGATATTGGCCCTCCGGGCCATAGGCCACAACTTGGGTTACTTCTCACGAGATGCCACTCACGCCTCACGATTCACGCTTCACGTCTCACGCTTGAAAATTTTATAGACAAACTTTCACTCGGGCGCATCTAATTTCAAATTTAGATTGACATTTACCCTAAGAAACCACCCAACTTCCAAACCATCCAACCATCAAACTATTCAAACCATCAAACCTGACCATAATATGACCTATATCCTCGCCATCGACCAGGGCACCACCTCCACCCGCGCTATTGTTTTTGACAAACAGGGCAATACGATTGCTGTTGCGCAACAGGAAATCACCCAGTATTTCCCCAAACCCGGCTGGGTGGAGCACAACCCCGTGGAAATTTGGGAAACGGTGCAGGAAACCGTGCGAACCGTGGTCAAAAAAGTGGGCGCAAAAAATATAGCGGCCATCGGTATCACCAACCAGCGCGAAACCACCGTCGTGTGGGATAAACGCACGGGCCGACCGGTTTACAACGCCATCGTTTGGCAAAGCCGGCAGACGGTAGACATCTGCGAAGCATTGAAAGCCAGGGGATTAGATTCCGAAGTGCGCTACAAAACCGGCCTGCTGATCGACGCCTATTTTTCCGGCACCAAAGTCAAATGGATACTCGACAATGTGCCCGGCGCGCAGGCCGACGCCTTTGCAGGCAACCTAATTTTTGGCACCATTGACACCTGGCTGCTCTGGAACCTGACCGAAGAACGCGTACATGCCACCGATTTCACCAATGCTTCGCGGACTATGCTGTACAATATCCGCGAACTGACCTGGGACGATGAATTACTCGCGGCATTCGACATCCCGAAATCCATGCTGCCGACGGTGATGGACTCTTCCGGCGTATTCGGAAATGCTCGGGCCGATTTTCTGGGCGTAGAAGGCGTACCTGTTTCCGGGATTGCCGGCGACCAGCAGGCTGCACTGTTTGGGCAGGGTTGTTTTGCCGCCGGAATGGCTAAAAATACCTATGGAACCGGCTGTTTTATGCTGATGAATACGGGTGAGGTGGCCGTTGCCTCACAAAATGGGTTGCTGACAACCATCGCCTGGGGCCTGGACGGAAAAGTGGAATACGCCCTCGAAGGTTCCATTTTTGTGGCCGGTTCGGCCGTCAAATGGATGCGCGACACGGTAGAGTTATTTAATGACGCCGCCGAAACGGAAAGCCATGCGCGCAGCCTCGACTCTTCGGAAGGTGTGTATTTTGTTCCAGCGTTTGTTGGTCTGGGTACACCATACTGGGACTCCGAAGTACGGGGTTCTATTTTCGGACTGACCCGCGGCAGCAGCCGTTCGCACCTGATCCGGGCAACCCTGGAAAGTGTGGCTTACCAGACCAAAGACGTGCTGGATGTGATGGAACGCGACTCCGGCATCGAATTAAAAACCCTCCGGGTAGACGGCGGTATGGTGCGCAATAACTTCCTGATGCAGTTCCAGAGCGATATCCTGGGTGTGGAGGTGGAGCGCCCGCTGGTGCAGGAAACCACCGCACTCGGGGCGGCCTACCTCGCGGGCCTGGCTGTCGGATACTGGAAAGACAAAGAAGATATTAGCCAAAACTGGCAACTGGATCGGGCGTTTAAGCCGGAAATGCAGCGGGAAGATGCTTCTATGTATTATAGGGGCTGGCAAAAGGCTGTAGAAGCGGCACGCGTTTTTAAACCTGAATAACCCCCACATTAAACTTCTCCACCGGCGCATTATTCGCGGCTTCGATGCCCATGCTGATCCATTTGCGGGTATCGCGTGGGTCAATGATAGCGTCTACCCAGAGCCGGGCAGCGGCATAGTACGGCGAAGTTTGGGCCAGGTAACGGGCTTTAATCTGTTCAAACAAAGCGCGTTCACTCTCGGGGTCGGGCGCGTCTCCCTTGTTCTTGAGGGTTTCCACCTGTATCTGTGTCAATACTTTGGCTGCCTGTTCGCCGCCCATCACGGCAATTTTCGCCGTAGGCCAGGCAGCGATCAAGCGCGGATCGTAGGCTTTGCCGCACATCGCGTAGTTGCCTGCGCCGTAGGAGTTGCCGATTACGATCGTGAATTTCGGCACGGTGGAATTGGCGACCGCATTGACCATTTTTGCGCCGTCTTTGATGATGCCGCCGTGCTCGGAACGCGTGCCGACCATAAAGCCGGTCACATCATGCAGGAATACCAGCGGGATTTTTTTCTGGTTACAATTCAGGATAAAACGGGTGGCTTTGTCAGCAGAGTCGGAATAAATCACCCCGCCAAACTGAATTTCTCCTTTCGCATTTTTGACCACCTGGCGGTTGTTAACCACAATACCCACTGCCCAGCCGTCGATGCGGGCATAGGTTGTGATAATGGTTTTGCCGTAATGCTCCTTGTATTGCGTCAGTTTGCCCTCGTCCACAATACGGCGCAGCACTTCGACGGTTGCATAAGGTTTGGCGCCGTTTTCGGGAAATATTTCAAATAAATCATCGGAAGAACCCACAGGCGGTTGCGCGGCTACCCGGTCGAAAGCAGCATTTTCAAAGTGCCCGAATTTATCCACCAGGTCTTTGATCGTATCGAGGCAGGTTGGGTCGTCGGGCATTTTATAATCCGTCACCCCGGAAATTTCCGAATGCGTGGCCGCCCCGCCGAGCGTTTCCTTGTCCGCTTCTTCCCCGATGGCCGCTTTGACCAAATACGGTCCAGCCAGAAAAACGGAACCGGTTTTTTCCACGATCAGCGCTTCGTCGGACATGATAGGCAGGTAGGCCCCGCCTGCCACACAGCTGCCCATGATGGCGGCAATTTGGGGAATGCCCGCCGATGAAAGCCGCGCATTGTTGCGAAAAATACGGCCAAAATGCTCTTTATCGGGGAAAATTTCGTCCTGCATAGGCAGGTATACCCCGGCGCTGTCGACCAGGTATATAATCGGCAAGCGGTTTTCCATGGCGATTTCCTGCGCCCGCAGGTTCTTTTTCCCGGTAATGGGGAACCAGGCGCCCGCCTTCACAGTCGCGTCATTGGCAACGACGATACATTGCCGGCCCCGGATATAACCGATCACCACCACTACCCCACCCGCCGGGCAACCGCCATGCTCGGCGTACATCTCATAGCCTGCAAATGCGCCTACTTCGATGCGCGCTGCGCCGGAATCCAACAGATAATCGATGCGCTCCCGGGCAGTCATTTTCCCTTCCTTGTGCAGTTTTTCGATACGCTTTTCCCCGCCACCTTCCAGGATTTTATCGAGCCGGCGTAACAAGCCGGACAAGGCCAGTTTCATGGCGTCTTTGTTTTTTTCGGTTTCGAGGTTGATCGTTGCAGACATGTCCAGAGGTGAGAAGTGAGATGGTGAGAAGTGAGCGGGCGCGGCAAAGGTAAGGCAGAAGGAGTCTATTTACCACAACGTTTGAAAGAGGGTTTTTACAATACAGCGATTGAATTTTTGACCACACTTTTTTTATTTTTTACCACAATGGACACGAAGCGGTTTCAAAAGAACACAAAGCATAGAGTTGACCGGGTGCATTTCAAATTGTCCCTGGCAAAGCGCGAAGCTTATTGACGGGGTGACTTCAAGTCACCCCGTCAATATA
>JAYSZC010000249.1:0-2011 GCA_043738235.1 Lewinellaceae bacterium
CCCGGTATATGCAATCTGATTTCTACCTGTTTTTCGCGCACTTTTCCACCGGTATCCTGTACTTTCAGATGTACTTCGGCCTGAATTGCTTTTTCAAAATAACGGTTCAGGCGGCTGAGTTTTTGCTCGATATATTCAACCAGTTTGGAGTCGGCATGAAAATCCACAGATTTTACAACTATTTTCATCATAAGTACTTCACATTTTAATGAACGAATAAATTTAGCAAGTGCTCTTGTTTCAAGTATCAACATTCGGCATTTCAATACGAATAAGCAAGTTTTTTATTTTTATTTTTTCGGACATTTATCCCTCATAAAAATATGACTATGGCAGAGGCAGCATTTTCCACCATCGAACAACCTGTACAAATAACTGACTATCAGGAAGTTTTCAACTTGCAATTGAAACATCAGTATGTTTTGGCGCGTACAAAGGCGGCAGAGCGCAAAGAAAAATTACAGCGCCTGCACGATATTATTTTACGTGACCGCAAAGAAATCGAGGCTGCCTTGTGGCAGGATTTACACAAAAGCCCGACGGAGACCGTCATTTCGGAGATCGGGGCCGTGTGTGGTGAAATCCGCCACACGATGCGAAACCTGTCGTCCTGGATGCAATCCAAACAGGTCAGTACGCCGCTTTTAGCCTTCGGCTCCTCTTCCGAAATCCGCTACGAACCCAAAGGAGTGTGCCTGATGCTGTCGCCCTGGAATTTTCCTTTTAATTTGACCCTTGTTCCGCTTGTTTCAGCGGTAGCGGCAGGCAACTGTGTCATTATCAAACCCTCCGAATTTGCACCGCAGAGCGCTGCCATGATGAAAAAAATCGTGGAGGAGTGTTTCCTGCCGGAAGAAGTGAGCCTTTTTGAAGGCGATGCATCGGTCGCAAAAACGCTGCTTGAATTGCCTTTTCACCACGTGTTTTTTACCGGAAGTCCACAAATTGGGAAAAGTGTGATGCAGGCGGCTGCGCAGCACCTGGCATCCGTCACACTGGAACTGGGTGGAAAAAGCCCGGTTATCATCGACGAGAGCGCCGACCTGGACGTAGCAGCTGCCAAAGTGGCCTGGGTAAAATGTATGAATGCCGGACAACTTTGTACGGCGCCGGATTATGTGCTGGTGCCGGAGTCTATGCACGATCGTTTTGTGGAAAAAGTGACGGCGCGTATTCGCAGCTTCTACGGCGAAACGATGGAGGCCCGCCGCGCTTCTCCCGACCTGTGCCGTATGATCCACGAACGCCATTTCGACCGGGTCAAGGCATTGCTCGACGATGCCGCGCAACACGACGCCACGGTTACCTTCGGCGGCCAAAGCATCCGCGCGGAAAAATATATCGACCCAACTGTGCTGACCCGGATTCCCGATGAAGCCCGGATATGGGAAGAGGAAATTTTCGGGCCGCTTCTGCCGGTTCGCACCTACCGCAACCTGGAGGAAGCCATCCGGTACGTTAACGACAAGCCCAAAGCGCTCTCGCTGTACATTTTCAGCAGGAACAATAAACATACGGAAACGATTCTGCGTGAAACGCGCGGCGGCGGCGTCACCGTGAACGATTGCAGCACACATTTTTACAACCTGGAATTGCCTTTCGGAGGATCCAATAACAGCGGCATGGGCAAATGTCACGGTGAATTCGGGTTTCGGGAATTCTGCAATGCCCGCGCCGTACTGCGCCAGGCACGGCTGTTTCCGACCACCAATCTGCTGTTGCCGCCTTACGGCTCGCGCGTTGCGAAAGTGATACTGGAGGCCTTGGCGAAGTGGTTGTAGCGTATTTAGAACGGCATCCTCTGAACCCTTACTGCGTTCAAAATCGCGAGCAACGCCACACCCACGTCGGCAAAAACGGCTTCCCACATCGTGGCCAGGCCACCTGCGCCGAGTGCCAGCACAATGATTTTGACCCCAAAAGCCAGCGTGATGTTTTGCCACACGATGCGCTTTGTGGCCTGGCCGATGCGGATGGCCATCGGGATTTTGGAAGGCCGGTCATCCTGGAT
>JAYSZC010000250.1:0-13555 GCA_043738235.1 Lewinellaceae bacterium
CACTCAGCCAATTTTATCTGAGTGGCCTTTTTTTGCCTTTCGCCCCTTGCCTTTTGCCTTTTGTCCTTTGCTTCACCAGGTCTGGTTCTGGTTCCAAAAAGGGGGAAAAAAGCGTTGCTGCTCATCTCCCGATGACTGTTGTTTTTCTTCTTCCAGTCTGCGCGCTTCTGCTTCGGCAAAGCGTTCGGCTTTTGTTTTGTCAAAAATATCACGGGGCAAAAAGTATTGTTTTTCCTGGTTGCGTTCGTCTGCAAAAGGGTCTTCGGAGTGTTCTTCTTCTTCCTCCAATTCACTTTTAAACCAGAAGGACGTAAAAATACCCACCAGACTGCCCAATAGATGGCTTTCCCAGGATATGCCTTCCTGCTCTGGCAGAATACCCATAAACATCCCGCTGTACAGGATCATAACAATAGCAGCCAGCATGATGGAACGCAGGCTGCGGCGAAAAATGCCATTCCAGAAGATAAACGAGACCAAACCATATACAATTCCGCTCGCTCCAATGTGCGATACCGGTCTCGCAAATAACCACACCGATACGCCGGTCAGTAAATAGATGGTCCAAAAAGCGCGCATGGCAACTTTCCGGTAGAAATACAGTGTCATGGCCGTCAGTACAAACAAGGGCAAGCTGTTAGAAGCGAGGTGCCCCCAACTGCCATGCACGATAGGGCCGGTTAAAATACCCTGGAGGCCCCAGATACGGCGCGACATGATGCCGTACATACCCGGATCGAAACCGGACATCCACTGGTACAATTGTACCAACCAGATGATGGCCACCACAAAAAGCGGGAATCGGATACTATCGTAAAAATGTTTTCTGGTCAGTTCCAGGCTGTCCGTTTCACTATCAATAAAAGCGCTCAATGGTAAGTAGTTATCCGTTATTAGTTATTGGTTATCGGCCCAGCCCCAGCTGAATACCCACCCCAAAAACGGGGCCGCCCATCGGCAAGGTTTGCGCTTTTGGAACTACACGCAAACTGAGTTCGTCGCTCACATCAAAACTATGTAGATGCGCATCCACAAATGCATCAGCGGCGGTCAATAAATACACCAAACCCAAAGCGAGGGAAGTTTGTTCAACGTACCGCCTCCATTGATCGCGGTATTTTTTCATGGAAGTCGCGTCAATGCGATCGTAAGGCGCTTCGGTAGGGTTGGTGTTGTCGTCGCCGTCTACCAGCAATTTGTAATTATCCCGCAACTTGCGAAACTGTTTGACGTTTTCTACCTCAAACCAGACCATGCCGCCCAGCGCTCCGTACACGATGGGCAGTTTCCACCAGCTTTTATTGTAAGCCTGTCCGGCGCCGGGTAAAGCCAGCGATAAGAAAGCGGCTTTGCGCGGATTGGGATATTTATCCGTAAAAAAGCGGCGTACAAATCCGGCGCGTTCGATGGGAACTACTGCGCCGGAATCACTCGCAGCCAAAGCCGTTGAATCCGGCAATACAATGACCGCTGCAGCCGGCTCCTGCGCGCGCAACGCAGATGCACTGAAGATGACCGAAAAGAGGAGGAGGATGTTCCGAAATTTCATTCGACAAAGGTAACGGTTTACAGGTTTATAGTTTATAGGTTTATGGGTTTATATACAGCCACTCGAAAAGGAGCCTTTTCGAGTGGCTGTATGTATATAAACCCTCATCAACCTTTATAAACCCTCATCAACCAGAAGCCCTAATCTTCGTCGTTTCTGCGGTAGTCCTTGTTTGTTTTGCGTTTGTGGTAACGTCCCCAGGAAAAACCGAATTTTAGATTGGCTTGACCGTAAGCGCCCTCGATATACGTATCCTGAATGGCGGCAATATCATTGTCATTAACAAAACGATAGCCTCCTTCGAGACCGAGGCGGAACCAACGGAAAACGTTGATTTCAACGCCTGCAGAGGGTTGCATCACAAAAACGCGGTCTTCCGCTCCGTCAAGGGTTATTTTACCCCTGCCGAAATCAAAGTTTACAACAGGGTGAATCGCTTTGTAAGGTAAAAAAGCGTACCCGAGTTTGAAGGTGTTCCACTTAAAATCAAAACGCTGGTTTTCAGCGCCTTGCCAGTTGAATGGGTCGGTGACGCGGTAGTTACCCCAGCCAACGGTCAATGATTTTCCGAATTCAAAACCAAAAAAACCACCCCGGTTAAACTGGTCTGAATTGCCGTAAGAAGTGTATTGATGGTGATAACCTCCCCAGATACCGGAGAAACCCCAGCCCCGTTCGCCCAGAACAGTTTCCTCTCGTTGTCCGAAAGAAAGGGTGGAAGAAAGAAGCAGAGAAAGAACGAACAAAAAGGACCTGTTGTGCTTCATAAGATATGGTTCTGTTGATTTGATGTGAAGAATAGATACTCGACGTAGAAACTGACAACAAGGTTACAGGCTCGGCTGCATTTACACAATAGAAAAAGGTGAATGCAGGGCAGCATTCACCTTTTTCTAACGTACTTTAACCAGATTTAACCAAAAATCAGGGTTTTAAAACCACCAGTCTTTTGGTTCCGATAATGTTTCCTTTGCTGTCAATCAGGCTGTAGAGATAAGTGCCTTTTCTGAAATCTTCCAGTTCGAGGGTTACCGAACGGTTGCCGGTAATCACATAATTTTGTTTCCAAACTACTTTCCCGATAATATTGAAAATCTTCAGGGTATATTCTTCTGCGGGCAAATTGGTGCAATCGAAACGGACGCGTTCGACGGCAGGATTGGGGAATGCCTGGATATTGGCGGAGCCGGGTGCGCCCGCTTCGGAAGCGGCCACGGTCTCATTGTTTAAATAACGCACAGATTCCACCGTTGAAAGATCGTTGCTCATGGTGGCTACGGCGATTTCCTGTTTTTCCGTACCGCTGTAAAACCGGAAAGTAACGGTGGTGTCGGTTCCGATGAAATTGCCAATGGTCGTTCCGCCACCGCCACCTAAAAGGGTTGACAAATCGATCCAACCCAGAAAAGGAACTTTTGCATCAACGGCAGTGCTGGTGTAATCGGTGCGCTTTTGGCGCAACACCGGGTAAGCGCCGCCGGGAATCTGGCAGGTACCCCAGGCGTCAATAACATCCAGGCGACTGGTGCTTATACGCACCCGAATAGAATCGGGAACAATGGGTAGTGCCGCAAGTAAAGCGGCGGGCAATTGATCCGCATCAAATGGCAATGTAAGATTGGTAGACTGTTGGTTGATATCGAAAAAATTCATGGGCGCGCGGCGCTCGACAACTACCGGGTTGTAGTTGGCTGTTACCTGAATGCCCAAATTGGTCGGGTCGCCGCCTGCGTATCCCATCACCTGCATTTGATCGCTGGTGATGTTATAATATGTTTCCCGATTGGCGCTGATAACAGCCAAATCAGCTCCGGGGAAGCTCATAGAATGAACGCCGGCGGCAGAGGGCTGATATACAACCTGGTCTGTTTGAGAGATTTCGAGGCTGCTGAAATCCCACAAT
The DNA here is from genome assembly GCA_043738235.1 of Lewinellaceae bacterium. GTDB lineage: Bacteria > Bacteroidota > Bacteroidia > Chitinophagales > Saprospiraceae > M3007. The sequence goes on from JAYSZC010000250.1 coordinate 3,453, forward strand.
TGATTGCCGCCGGGAGGTGTAGCCGGCTGAATATTGGCAGGATCCAGGTCAAAAGCAATTTTGAACGTATCGCCTACAGCAGGAAAGGTGGCCGCAGTAATGGTAATTTGGGCGGAAGAACTGAAGCACAGGGCAGTGAAGAGGGCCAGTAACATTCGTCTCATCGGATGGTTGATAATTGAAAAATGTATGATTATGCAGGAGCGGTATGGAATACTCCTGAAAAAATACTGTTTGTTTACGGCTTCAAAGGTACGCCGGTTTTTGTTGCAAAAAATGGACAGGATGAAAAATGCCCGACAATATCAAAAATATTAATGATATAGTTATAGCGCCTGCAATTCTACTAATTTCCGGTATATCTGGCCATGAGCCATGAGTTGTTCATGCGTTCCGCGTTCCACAATTTTCCCCTGATCCAGCACCAGGATTTCGTCGGCGTCCAGCACCGTACTCAGGCGGTGCGCAATGACCAGGGCCGTTCTGTTTTCCAGCAGGCGTTCCAGTGCGTATTGTACCAGTTGTTCAGACTCCGAATCGAGGGCTGACGTTGCCTCGTCGAGAATTAAAATCGGCGGATTTTTTAACAAGGCACGGGCAATGGTCAGGCGCTGGCGCTGCCCGCCGCTCAGTTTGCTGCCGCGGTCGCCGATGTTGGATTGATACCTATCCGGCATTTGTACAATGAATTCATGCGCATTCGCCGCTTTGGCAGCCGCTTCGATGGCTTCGTCTGTTATGTTTTCGTTGCCGAATGCGATATTGTTGCGCACCGAGTCATTAAATAACACGGCTTCCTGGCTGACAATTCCCATAAGCGCGCGCAGGTCGCGGGTGCGCAACTGGCGAATATCGACACCATCCACTAAAATCTGCCCGGCGCCCACATCGTAGAAACGGGGCAACAAATCGGCTATCGTACTTTTCCCGGCGCCGGAAGCGCCAACTAAGGCCACCATTTTCCCACGCGGAATGTTTAGATTGATGTTTTCCAGCGCAGCCCGGTCTGCATTCTGATACTGAAAAGACACGTTTTTAAATTCAATGTTCTCTTTAAACGCCTTGATTTCCTTCGCGTGCTCGCTATCCCGTATCAGGAGATCGGCGTTTAAAACTGATTGAACCCGTTCGACAGCGCCCATCCCTTTTCGTATACTGTAAATGGCGGAGGAAAAGGATTTGGCCGGGTCGATGACGTTGAAAAAAGCATACAGAAAGGTAATGAACGTTTCGGCTGACAGTGTACCCGAAAAAACCTGTTTTGAGCCGTACCAGAGCAGCACGGATACTACCGTGATGCCCAGAAACTCCGACAGGGGTGAGGCGATGTCGCGGCGGCGGTAAATGCGTGTCAGGGTACTTGCATAAGCGCGGTTTTCCTTTGCAAACCGTTCGCGTTGATAAGCCTCGGCATTAAATCCTTTGATAATCCGAAGGCCGCCGAGCGTTTCCTCTACAAGTGAAACAATATATCCCAGCCGCGTTTGCGCCTCGCCGGATTGTTTGCGCAGGGTGCGCCCGATGCCGCCGATAATGAGTCCGGTAAAAAGCAGCAGACCGAAAACGAACATGGTGAGCGACGGAGAAATATACAACATAAAAGCCAGGCTCCCGACAATGACAATGGGTTCGCGTACAATGGCTTCCATGACGCCGACAATGCTCCACTCGATTTCCTGCACATCTGCCGTAAAACGACTCATCAGGTCGCCTTTTCTTTCATTGGAAAAAAAAGAAAGCGGCAAATCCAGCATTTTATTCACCATTTTTTGCCTGAAATCGCGGACAATGCCGTTGCGCACCGGAGCGAGAAAATACAAGGAAAGATAACGGAACAGGTTCTTCCCCAAAAATACCAGCACCAACATTCCGCACACCATCAGCAACGCTTTTTCCCGGCCCTGTTCGGCTATCAACTGGTTGAAAAACAATTTACTGCGAATTTCAAAACCCTCAAAACTGCTTCCTGTTGTTATAGATTTGCCTGTATCGGAAGATGCTTCCCGATTGAAAAGTATTTGTAAAAACGGTTGTAATACGGGAATGCTGAAGACCATAAAAACAGACATCAGTAAATTGCACAACACAGCCAGTGCAAGTAGTTTTTTATAGGGCGCGTAATAGCGTAGCAGTTGAAACATCGCAGAGTCGGATCAGCAAAAAGAGCCGCAAAGGACGGACGAATTTATGGTTTTATCAAATAAGTCCGAAGTCGTCAGTCCGAAGTCGATAGTCCGAAGTCCGAAGTCATCAAGACAGCCAATTCACTCCTTTGCGCAGCCAGGCCTGTGTTTGGGCTTCCCGGCTCCCGGGCGTTGGTTGCAGGTTGTAACCCCAGGAAGCCACCGGCGGCATACTCATCAGAATGGATTCCACGCGGCCATTGGTTTCCAGTCCAAACTTTGTACCCCTGTCCCATACCAGGTTGAACTCCACATAACGGCCCCGGCGCAACATCTGCCAGCGCTTTTCGGATTCGCCCCAGGAGAGATTCCTGGATTTTTCGAGCAAAGGCACATAAGCGGGTATAAAAGTTTGTCCGACGGAATGGGTAAAGTCAAAAAGTTGCTCCTGGCTCATCCCCGTTTTTTCATCCAGATAATCAAAAAAAATGCCTCCCACCCCCCGGGTTTCCTGCCGGTGCCGGATAAAAAAGTACTCATCTGCCGTTTCTTTAAATTTGGGATAAAAATCGGGGTGAAAACGATCGCAGGTATTTTTCAATTGCCGGTGAAAAAAAGCGGCGTCTTCCCGGACTACATAGTGCGGCGTCAGGTCGATGCCGCCGCCAAACCACCACTGGCCGTTGCCAGTTTCAAAATAACGCACGTTCATGTGAATGATGGGCGCCATCGGACTGTGCGGATGCAAAACAATGGATACGCCTGTAGCAAAAAAAGTAGTCGGCGGCAGGTTCATGGCTTTGGCCGTCATCTCGGGTAAAGGCCCGTGTACAGCGCTGAACATAACGCCCCCTTTTTCAATGACAGCGCCCTCTATCACGCGGCTGCGCCCGCCGCCGCCTTCGGGGCGCAACCAGTTGTCTTCCGTAAACTTTCCATCTCCATCGGCTTGTTCCAATTGCCGGCAGATAGCGTCCTGCAGGATGCGAAATTGTTCGGATATATGTTCTTTTGCGTGCATGGGTTGTTTTTCAACGGATGAAAAAGGCATAACCGATCGCGAAGAAAAACGTATCGCCCACCAATATTGGATTTTTTTTACCCAGATTCATCCAGCGGTACCCCATACGCGCCCGAATAGCGCCGTATCCTTTGGCTGAATTTTCAAAAACTTCGGACTCATCAATCTCGTGCAATTTAACGTCGAAACTGATGCCGGTATTTACTACTTCGCTTCTGAAGGTAAAGCCGGGATATTCACTGATCGTATTGCCATCGTCATCTTCCAGCGTGGTAGGTTTGAGGGCTGCAAAGCCGACTCCTACGGAGGGCGAGCAGCGAAATTTCGGCTTATCGATGATGGCAAAGCCGACATCGAGTGAAGGCGTTAAATAGGACGACGACTCGCCTTTAGGCCAGACATCGCCCGGTTCTCTTTCAATATCGCGGCCCAGTTTTTGGCCGGTAATCGCCATGCGAAACATATAACTCCAGCGTTTTTGCCAGAGCATAATGCCGAAATCCACGCCAAAAGCAGGCTGCAGGGTGCGTTCCAACTGCTCGCGCCAATTGCCCTGAGTCAGTAAAAAGTCCAGGCCGAAACCGACGGGGTTTTCAGATCTTTTTTTGATTTTGGGTTTGATATAGGTGACGTAATTCCCGAAGCGCGAATCCGGATACCGTTTTAAAAACGCCTCCAAACGGGCGGCCCATTCTTGCTCATCGTGTTCCAGCCGGAGCAGGTATTCGAGCAGCAGGGTAGTGAAGGCTTTTTCCTCTTCATTCAAAAAGGCTTTCTGAATACTCTGGAACATATCGAAACGCCTTTCGTGCAGCACAAAATCCAGCCATTCGAACATGCTGTCCTGGGGCGGTTGGTTCCTCAGGTCATTAATTGTGCGCTCCATTTCACTGAAATTGGCTACTTCCTCAAAAAGATTGCCATACGATTCTGTCCAGTAATAGAGTAACCAGCGTTCGTCCCACACAAGTCCTATATATTCGATGTTCTCCAGGTTGCGCAATGAATCCATCCACAGGCCGGTACTCACAAAATCTTCTGCGAGAAAAGATGCGATCAACTCTTTGCGCGCCACAACGATTTTTTCACCGGCAGACAAACCGCTAGAAACGCTATCGGTCTGCGCAGCTGCAAAAAAACTTACAATATTGAATAAGAGTGTAAACAGAAAGTATTTCATAATGCTGATTTGGAATTAATAAATAGATCCTTCAAATACCTGTTGTGCCGGCCCGCAAAGCCAAATATCGGTAAAACTTCCATCTTTATGGGCATGAAAACGTACGGATAAACGACCTCCTTTTGCTATTACGGGCACTTCAACAATGCTGTCAAGACTTTTTTTGTGGTGCAGAAACGTGGCTATGGCAGCAGCAGTCACCCCGGTGCCGCAGGCCAGGGTTTCGTCTTCCACACCGCGTTCGTAGGTGCGGATATGCAATCCATCATCTGCGGTTTCTACCAGGTTGACATTGATACCCTCCTTTTTAAAACGGTCGGAATAACGCACTGCCCGGCCTTCCGATACCATGTCTTTTTGATCCAAATGTGTTGTAAAACACACATAATGTGGCGAACCGGTATCTAAAATGTAGGTATCGCCGTTTGTTTCAACAGAAGCAACGTTCGTCATTTTGAGCTCAATCCAGGTTTCCTGGCGCGGATCCTCCGACGCGGAGATGAAAGCTTTGTGTTCGCCGTCGATAGCCAGGAAGTGGCAGTACTCGTCTGCCAATCCGAGGTGCCGGGCAAATGCGGCGATGCAGCGACCGCCATTGCCGCACATACTGCTTTCGCGTCCGTCGGCATTGAAATAGATCATTTCGAAATCGTAGCCCGCCTTGCTTTCCAGCAGGATAAGCCCATCCGCTCCGATACCGAAACGGCGGTTACACATTCGTTCGATGCGGGAGGTGTCGGCGCGTGTCAGCCACTGCGTTGCCCGTTGGTCGAGCATGATAAAATCATTTCCAGCTCCCTGATATTTCCAGAATTTCATATTCTTTGTAGATTTGGCAGTAATTTTGCCGGGTCAAAATTGCTGCGCTCTGCGCATGAAAAAGGTTTTTGAATTCAAAAAACTTTGTTAAGAATAGTTTAAGGATGGATAATTGACTTGTTTCTCCTCAACTATTTACCCCGGCATTTGTCCATTTTATAGTCAGGTTTGAGTGGTTTGAAATGGTTTGGTGGTTTGAAGTCTTCGCTTTCAGGCACTTGTATTGATCTTTCGTTCAAAACAACTTAGCGGTGACTATAAAACTAAGCACGAAAAAACAGCGTTCTTGCTGAATGTTCAGTTATATTTTGATAGTTAAGCATATCAGGCACAACCGTTTAGATTAAATTTTTTACAAATGCTTGATTATCAACACTGATAACTAATAACGGATAACTAATTATGAGAAAATACCTGCCTCTTGCTATTACCTGTGTGTTGAGTTCATTGTTATCTGTACTCATTTACAGCCAGTTTGCACGTCCGAACCAAGTGGTATGGAACAGTGAAGACGGAGATGTTCGTTATACCGGATTAGTAGATAAACTGTTCAGCAACCGCTCCAACAGCCAGTTTCAATCTTCTGCGCCCACCGATTTTATCGAATCCGCAGCCGTTGCCACACCGGCCGTTGTCAATATCAGGGCATTGCTGGAGACGAGTAGCAGTATATGGGGCGGTAGCGCACTCACCGGTTCTTCCGGCTCCGGCGTCATTATGTCGCCCGATGGTTTTATCGTTACCAATCACCATGTGGTAGAAAAAAGTACCGAGATTAAGGTAACCCTGGCAGATAAACGCACGTACAAAGCCAAAATGGTAGGTTCCGACCCCTCAACGGATATTGCTTTGTTAAAAATAGAAGCAGGCGAACTGCCTTTTATCGTTTTTGGTAACAGCGATTCCGTACTTGTGGGCGAATGGGTACTGGCTGTAGGTAATCCTTTTAACCTGGAAAGTACCGTAACGGCGGGTATTGTGAGCGCCAAAGGCCGCAATATCAATATCCTCGGCGGCGGCGCCAGTATCGAATCTTTTATCCAGACAGATGCTGCCGTAAACCCAGGCAACAGCGGTGGCGCATTGGTCAACACCGTCGGCGAATTGATTGGAATCAATACGGCAATTATCACGGAATCAGGAAGTTATGAAGGATACTCTTTTGCTGTACCTTCCAATCTGGTACAAAAAGTGATCCGCGATTTAAGAGAATTCGGCATCGTTCAGCGCGCTTACCTCGGTGTCGGGATTCAAGACCTTGACAGCGAGACCTCGCAGGAAATCGGGCTGCCCAATGCGGAAGGTGTATTGGTCAACAGGATTGCCAAAGCCGGCGCTGCTTCGGATGCCGGATTGGAAGAGGGTGATGTTATTATCGGCCTGAATGGCACGCGGGTGCGCAGCACCTCGGAATTGCAGGAATATGTCGGGCGTTACCGCCCTGGCGACCAGGTAGCACTGGAATACTGGCGAAAAGGGAAAAAGAACCGGATCGCACTGACCCTGAAAGACGGAAATAATTCCATCGGTACCGTGCGGGTAAAAGGGGATGAACTGGAAGAAGAACTGGGATTCGTTTTGCGCGACCTTTCCGTGGAAGAACGCCGCAGGATCCGCATTAAAGGGGGCGCCATTGTGTCCAGCATTCGCCGCGGTAGCATTGTGTACGAAACCAATATGCAACCTGGTTTCGTGATTACCAGCGTCAACGGCGACCGGGTTTCCAATGTGATGGAAGTGATGGAGACCGTCAAAAATGCCTATAACAGCCTCACTTTGGATGGTTATTACGAAGGCGAACCGGATTTGTATTCCTATCGGTTCAAGAAAAACGAATAAGTTTACCCTTATGTTGAAACGTCTGCACCTGCTCGGGGCGCCGGGTTCCGGTGTGACTTCATTGGGCAAAGCATTGGCCGCCCGACTTTCCTGCAGGCACCTGGATACGGATGATTATCACTGGTTTACAGAAGACGCATTGCCTTATCGCCGCCGCAGAAACCCCGATCATCGCCGGCAATTACTTTCCCGCGACCTGGATGTTTCTGAACATTGGGTGCTATCCGGTTCATTATGTGGCTGGGGCGATGTGTTTATTCCCCGTTTTGATGCGGTTGTTTATCTCTGGGCGCCTGTCGATGTGCGTATTACACGTATTCAGGCCCGGGAATTACAGCGTTACGGCCCGGAACGACTCGCGCCGGACGGTGATCTGCACCAGGTTTTTGAAAAATTTATTTCCTGGGCGGCTGCTTATGACGATGCGCGTGAAAACATCAGAAGCCGGGCGAAAGAACTGGAATGGCTGGAAGCGCTACCTTGTCCTGTGTTAAAAATCGAAGTGGAAATGCCGCTGTCTGCTCTGGAAAACCAGGTATTGGAAACACTTTTGTAGCGGGTGTTCAACCTCTCAAAAAACTCAACCCCTCCCCCCGACCCCTTCAAGCACCCCTTTCACTTAAAATTTTAGGCAAGTTTGAATAACTAAGCGAAAGGAATGCTTGAAGGTTTAGTAAACGTGAGTAAAGCGCTTAGCGGTCTTCAATTTTTTGGCTTTTGGCGGTGATGCATTCGTTCAGGGAATAAAAGCAATGCCAAGGTTCGGCACTACGTTGACCAAAATTTTAACCGAAAGGGCGCTTTAGGGGCCGGGGGTCGGCGGTCCAAAGGCGAAGCGCCCAAAACACTAAAATACCAAAACACGAAAACCCTATTTCAGCACTGTGCCGTTCTTCACTTTGAATGCAGAAGCCCTGACTTTCAGGATGTTGGCAAATGGATCATCTTTCAACACCAGGAAACTCGCTTCGTATCCTTCTTTCAGTTTGCCGATTTTCCGGTTCGGGAAAATGGCGCCGGCGGTATTTTCGCACAACACCCGGAGTAAGTCCGGGCCATTTTGTTTGGACAAACCGTTGAGGTAATTGATTTCGCCGCGAATGGTGCGTTGTGGATCGTCCGACGCGATAATCAGGTTGACTCCGCTGCCCACTAAACGGCTGTACATTTTGCTGTGAAATTCCTTTACGGCAGGCTGGGGCGCGGCAGATTGTCCGTGAGACAACAGCGTGGTAACCGGGGTCTTTTTCTTGGCTAACTTTTTAAGGTCGTCATTGGAAATCATAAATCTAGCCGGATCGCCCGAACCGTCCCAGTTATGTCCTGGCAGGTTTGCAAATCCATCTACTCCGATTTTGATTCCAAGCCGAACGTCGTCGGCGGTTTCTACCCTGGCCAAAACGCGTAATTTCGCTTTATGGGCCTTTTTTACGACGGCTTTTGCCATATCGACAGAAAGGCCTTTGCTCTCTTTACCGCCGTTGATCTGCGCATCCAGCAGGTAAATCAGGATCATATCCGGCTTTTGGGCAACGATCTTTTCCCAATTGGCATCCAGCGCATCTTTGTTATCCACAAACCAGTAAGCATCCCCCAGCAATTTGCGGCCTGTCTTGATCTTGTCGTAAGCATTTGCCCATTCCGCCGGATTGGGAATATCCTGCGCCGGGCCTTCAAATTTGAGGAAGGGTTCGCCCAGGGAACAGGTAATGGCGCCATTGGTGAAAATGGCATCGGGCGTGTTGGATTTATTCAACAAAGGTTGAAGCGTTTTACGGCCTTCCTGGGTGTTATTTAAAACCTGCACATAAAACACGCCTTCATCTAAGTATTGTTTGGCCATGTTTGCTGCCGATCGGTTGCCAGAAAGACTGGAGGAACCTGCATCGGCCATGGGAGGAATCACCCAGTGTCCTTCCAGATCGACGATGGAATCTATCTTTACAGGGGCTTTTTGGGTGAGTAATCCGTTGCTGACATACCAGGTTGCCTTGACAAATTCAAGCCCGGTATACCATTGCCCGTTTTTGTATTCGTAATTTTTACCGGCAGACTGGGCAGATGCAAACTGGCATAAAAGGCAAAAAACAAGCGTGGAGAAGAGTAACTTCTTCATAAGGAAAGTGTAGATTCGCTAAAATAAGGTGAGTAAACAGGGCTTAGGGCTACAAACAAGGGGCAAAAGTAGCAGTTTTCTGCTCAACGTTTTAGCAAGTGTTTGGTGAGTTTATAGGTTTATAAGTTTATAGTGGTATCTATTGGCATGAGTTACCACCATAAACTTATAAACCCATAAACCTATAAACTCACCAAACACTATACACGGCCAAGGGCGAAGCACCCGAAACACCATACACCAAACACACTATTTCCCCGGCTTTTTCGGCGTATTCGGTTCCTCATAATCTATTTTGCCGCCCCACATGCGCATTTGGCTCAATATCCATTGCTGTCGTTTGCGTACATCCGAACTCGGTTGATTCACCTTGTAAATCAGTGGATTGGGAAGCACGGCGGCCAGCAAAGCCGCTTCCTGCCGGTTGAGTTGTTTGGCGGTTTTTTTGAAATAGTGCTGCGCGGCTGCCTCAGCGCCATATATTCCGTCGCCGAATTCGATCACATTGAGGTAACTCGACATGATGCGTTCTTTGCTCCAGATCGTTTCAATCAGGAACGTAAAATACACTTCCAGGCCTTTGCGAAGCCAGGAGCGGCTGGGCCAGAGAAACACATTTTTGGCAGTCTGCTGGCTGATGGTACTCGCTCCCCGCTTGCGTTTGTGGGTTTTATTGTACTTGTAAGCCTTTTCGATGGCTCCAAAATCAAAACCTTCATGTTCCAGAAAATCCTGGTCCTCAGCACACACCACGGCTAATTGCAGGTGGGGCGACAGTTCTCTGAGCGGCACCCAGTAGTTATCGAGCCGGACCTCGCGTTCCGAATCCCAGGCCTGCTCCCAGGTGCGCTGCAGCATAAGCGGCGTCAAGGGAACCGGCAATATAGTATACAGCAACGTCATGCCAATCGTAATCCCGAAAAACCAAAGGGTCAGCCGGATCAGCAGATTGCGGAAATACCGGCCCCAAAGCGGATTGCCTGCTTCATTTTTGGGAATATTGCG
>JAYSZC010000251.1:0-2010 GCA_043738235.1 Lewinellaceae bacterium
GACCCGCGCACGGCGGTAACGTCTGGTTCAAGTGAGTGGTAACCCATGGCTTTAGTTTGTTAACAAGCCAAGCATTACCACCGTGCGCGGGTCTTACGACCCCGCACTTTTCAAACTTCAATTAAGGCGCTGAGAAGTAGTTCGGGGTACCCAGCATTCTGAATAAAAAATCCCGGATTTTTCTTTACTGAAAAATCCGGGATAACTCAAGTATACCAAGCCGAGCATCGACAGATATTAATCTACGATAATCATCTTCTTCACTGCGCTGTTTTTAGCCGTAGACAGTTCGTAGAACAGCATACCGGATTCAAGTTCAGCACGGTTTAAGGTAACGGTGTTCAGACCTTTTGCAAAAGCGCCTTTGACAACTTTTACAATACGACCTTCCACATTGGTGATTTTCAGCGTTGCTTCGGCAGATTCCGGCAGGTTGAACGAGATAAGCGTTTTGCCTACAACCGGGTTCGGCTGGTTTTGATACAGTTCGAAGCCTGCACCGAAGATTGTCGCCCCAGCAGAGGAATCGAAGCGGAAAGCCACTTCATTGCGCCGGCCGCCTTCTGTGTAAGCCTCTGCTTTGGTAATGCGGCTGGATACAGCCAGCATACGGTTGAGGTCGCCGGAAGCAAGTGCGCGGAATTTCACTGCGAATTCAGTAGCATTTCCTTCTGCCGAGGTCGTGATCGCGTCAGCGAATACGCCGAAGTTATCAGTACTCATATTTGCGCCGGGCAATACTTCTATTACTTCCAGGCCGGTGAAGTTCATCGTGAACTGGTAACCCAGCATTTTGTCAGCAGCTTTGAAGTTCACAACTACCTCTTCGCCGGCGTTTACCGACTGAGATGCTGCGGCCACATCGAATACTAAGGTACTTGCCGTACGATCTTCTACTGACTGGAGTTGGTTTGCAACAACCGTGTTGTTAACGTCACCGATTTTCACACCCACGAAGTCGCCGTTCATATAACTGGCAGCCAGGTTGGTGATCGACATGTTCTCAGGGAAAACAGACTGGAACGGATTCGTCGGTTCCGGGAACGAGTAGGCTTTGTCTACGAAGCGCCAGGAAGTATTCGCAGGCAGTTCTTCGTAAATACCCAGGATCAGTTTGCGGAATTCTACAATGTCGAAGGTCGTGACCGAACCGGAACGGTTGGCGTCCGCAGCAATCATTTTGTACGGTGTGTTCAGCGGTTCCAGACCCAGGATATGTTTGGAGATCAGCACTAAGTCATACGTTGTTACGCCGTTCAGCGGATCGTTGTCTTTTGCCGGTGTAACCGTCACATTGGAACCCATTGGAACAGATGTGAAGGCATAGTTTCCGTCTACCACCTGCATCACATTTGAACTTGGAGCAATGTTGAAGGCTACAGAAACTTCGTCAACGCTTTGTACATTCTCTGTTGCCAGGGCGCCTGCTACGGTAGCGCTCGGAATAGTTCCGTCGCAACCAACGATGTTGTCTTGTACGTTGACGTAAGCGATGCAGAAATCTGCATTACCTGCCGCGTCGATCAGCCATACTTCTACCGGTACATTGGTTCCTTCGTCATCGCAGTCTACGATGATGCTCTGTGGGGAACCCGCAGGGTATGTCAGGTGGTCGCTTTCGTCCTGGCGGATCACTGCTATTTTCGATTCCAGGATGTCAACCGGTGTGCAATTGTCTTCGCCATACAGGAAGAAGTCGCTTGCCCACAGGGTAGCCATTCCGCCGTACATCAGGTTGATGTTTACGTCGGCACAGGCAACCACCGGTGCTTTGCAGTCGCGGATCGTGAAGAATCGCTCACATACCGCTTCGTTACCACAACCGTCTTCTGCAATCCACTTGATTTTGTGACGACCGTGTGGCAGGTTCGGGTTTTGTACCGTTCCGCCCGCTGTCCGCCAGGTCACTCGTGCGCCGGTGGCTGTCTGCTCGATGTTGAACGCAAACGGGTTACCGCTCAGGTCAAATCTGCGAATCTGGCCGCCGCCGTAGTTCAGGTTCTGGTAGTT
>JAYSZC010000252.1:0-13530 GCA_043738235.1 Lewinellaceae bacterium
GTTCAGAACGTCGCAAGACAGTTCGGTCCCTATCTGTTGTGGGCGCGGGAAGATTGAAGAGACCTGACACTAGTACGAGAGGACCGTGTTGGACGAACCTCTTGTGTACCGGTTGTGCCGCCAGGTGCATTGCCGGGTAGCAATGTTCGGACGGGATAAGCGCTGAAAGCATCTAAGCGCGAAGCCTACTCTGAGATGAATCTTCCGATTAAGGGTCGCAGGAGACTACTGCGTTGATAGGCGGCAGGTGGAAGTGTGGTGACATATTGAGCCGAGCCGTACTAATTACCCGTAAGCTTCCTTTTTTTACTTTTTCAATGGTGTTGGATAGTATATTGATTCGTCAATAAGTTATCGAACAATGCTAGACCAAGGCTTCAATGCTGTCTTGAATATAGAATTGTCATTTCCCGGTTTTTGTCTATGTTATGCTCGGCATAACATAAAAAGAGATAAACGAGGTGTAGTGAAAACACACCCGTAAGACATGTTGGTGCCTTTAGCGATGGGGTTCCACCTCTTCCCATTCCGAACAGAGTCGTTAAGCCCATCAGCGCTGATGGTACTGAGGTTGATGCCTCGGGAGAGTAAGTCGGTGCCAACTCAATATAAATCAGCCTTGTTCCTCAATGGGAATAAGGCTTTTTTTTTCGTGAATCGTGAATCGTGAGTCGTGAGTATACAATCGCTCACAGTGACCGATACACAACTCACGACTCACGACTCACGTCCGTCATTCCAAAAACAACCGCTTCACCTTCTGAAAATCCTCATGTCGGACCCCGAATGATTCCAGTTCAGCAATATCTTTCAGAAAAATCGCATCGGCGTTTTCCTCGTCGCCGGCTTCAAACTTTTTGCCTTTCCATTTCAAATAAATCGCTTTCGCCTGCTCGTATTGGTTGTTTAACAAATAGCCTAATGCCAGATTGGTTTCAACTTTGACCGCTAAAGGGTTGAGCAGCAGCGTTTTTTGGGCGGCTTCAATGGCTTTGAGGTACTCACCCGCAAACAAAGCGTAATAGCTCAAACTAAAATAAAGGTCTGCACTGGTCGAGTCTGATAATATACCTGTCAGGACATTATTGTACGCTTCCAGATAACTGTTTCGCAAGATTTGCTGCGCCAGCAGGAGATAAACGGAATCGGAGGCCCCGGATTCCACTGCAGCCTCGATTATTTCATAAATCGGCGGTTCGGCAGACATGCTTGCCAGGCATTCCGGCACTTTTGTGATCGGGTTTTTGGAGAACCCAAGCGTTTTCAGGTTTTTCAAATTACAAATAGAAGAAGGCAAGGTAGTTAATTGATTTTCAATCAAAATCAAGTCTTCCAGGTGACTCAATTGCCCAATCTCTGCGGGCAAACTGCCGAGTTGATTCTTGTTGACATACAAGGTTTTCAGCCCGGTCAATTGTCCGATCTCTGCAGGCAGGCTGCTGAGTTGATTATCAAACAAAATCAGGTATTGCAGTTTGCTCAATTGACCGAATCCGGGCGGCAGGCTGGAAAGCTGGTTGTGCATCAACTCAAAGGATTCCAATTGTGCCAATTGGCCGAATCCTGCGGGCAATTGAGTGAGCTGATTGTTATTCAAATACAGGTTTTGCAAACGCGGCAATTGCCCGAATCCGGGCGGCAGGCTCGTCAGTTGGTTGGTGTGTGCGGCGAAGGTTTGCAGTTGCGGCAATTGTCCGAACGTGGTCGGGAAAGTGCTGAGTTTGTTGCGACTCACATTCAAATCGGTTAGCCCGCTCAAGTGGCCGAAACTTTCCGGAAGCCCACTCAATTGATTTCCGCTCAACTCTAACCAATGGATTTTTTTTAATTGTCCGAAGTTTTCCGGCAGGCTCGTCAGTTGGTTACTGAGCATAGAAAAAGTTTCCAGGTTTGTCAATTGCACAAAACTGCCTGGAAGGGTGGAAACCTGGTTGTTTGATAATTCCAGTGATTTTAAATGGATCAATTGACCGAAATCATCTGGCAGGCTGCCGAGTTGATTGTTAGACAACATCAAAGATTCCAGGTTCCCCAGGGTGCCGAAACCTGCGGGCAATTGCGTGAGGCTATTATATGTTCCATCGAATGTTGCCAGCTTGCTCAAGCGCCCGAAGCCGTCAGGCAGTTGCACAATCTGGTTGAAACTCAGGTCTAATTCCCGGAGGTTTTTTAGTTGTGCAAACCCGTCGGGGAGGCTCGCCAGGTTGTTTCGGTGCAGCGTCAGTGTTTTCAACGCTTCCAATTGACCGAAACCGGCGGGCAGGCTGCCGAGTTGATTCTCATTCAGGTGAAGGGTATGAAGCTTGGTGAGTGCTGCGATGCAGTCGGGCAGAGCGCTCAACTGGTTGTTACTCAACAACAACACTTCCAATTGTTTGTACCTGCAAACATCATCAGACAGGGCGGATAGTTCGCGGTTCCGCAAATCGAGCGCCGTGGTATTGGAATCTAATTGATCGATGTCGGTCGCCAACCGGTATTCGTTGCCGAGGGTGTCAATCAAAAAATAAGTATCCCGGTTCTTGTATCCTTTGATGGCGCCGCGGGCAAAACCCTGCTCGTCAAAAGGCCAAAGCGTGTTGTATTTGAACGGGATGGTGGTGTTGCCATTTTTATCCACAAACCCGTAACGGTTGTTTATTTCATCATAGGCCAGTCCGAAACGGCCTTTGTAAAAATACAGGCGCTCCAGGGCTTTCGTCGCTTTTTGTTTGTCGGCATCGGCCTGGCGGGCATTTTCGGCGTCGGCGATCTGCTGTTTTTCAAGCGCGTCGAAAGTTTTGTCTAACCAGGCATTTACTTCATCGGTTTTGGCGCGTTTGAAGCTTTTAGCGGCTTTGAAACCTTCGTAGGCTTTGCGGTAGTCGTTTGCTTCATAGGCGGCTTTTGCCTGCTGCATGGCGCAGTCGAAGCTGGTGCAGGGTTGAGCAGCGGCGCGGAGTACTGTCAATGCCAGGAGCAGGAAAAGGATTGGAGTGGTTTTCATTAGAAGGTTTTTGGTTGTGCGTGTACGTTTACTAAACTTCTAAAAGTTTAGTAAACGTACTGTGCTTTTACATGGTCATTGGGTTTTAAATTGTTAGTGAATTAGGTACAATATAAAGAGTGGGATATGGCACAATTCCCCTATGTGTTCGGAGACTTATTGTAATACAAACAATCCTGGTCTGCTGTTTGTAAATAATCCGTTCTCCGTCTACGGCAACAACCCCAGCTGCTGCATCAGAGCCGCATTGTCGAGCATGTTCCAACTCTCTATAATCAAACCATCCTTGTTGTAGCGCTGGGAGCTCCAATAGATAACTTCTACCTTTTTGTTGGTGGGTTTTACACCCATGACTTCAGAGGTATGCGTCGCCCAAGTCACGCAGCGCGCCATCACCCAGTCGCCTTCGGCGACAATTTGTACAACCTTGACCTTGACATCAGGCCAAATGTTGTAGGTATTTAAAAAATCGGCTTTTACGCCTTCCGGGCCTTTGATGGCAGGATTCGTATGATCCACAAAATCAGGCGCATACTGTTTGGGCAGATCATCTAATTGACGTGTATTAAAATCAGTATATGATTTCAGGGTAGTCGCCTTGTTCCGGGCGGCTATATCCAACGGAGGTGACTGAGCCTTGACGGCGCTACAGAAAAAAAGCAGGCAGGCAGCCATACAAATGCTGCGGGTAGAAGATGTCGACTTCATGATAATTCGCTTTAAGTGTGAAAGAAATGGTATTGTTATGGCTTAAAAGTGCCAATACACACCTAACATCAAAGGCGACAATTCATAAAATGCGGGCCTCAACCTATGAAACAGGGTTTTGGGTATACGAACGGCGCTACAAAATACGCAACCGACTCAACAACTCCGCTTTCGCCGTCCTGGACACCCCAATTTCCGTCCCATCCAGCAACACCACGGAGCCGCCCTCGCCCCGGATATAGCGTTCCACGCAGTTGAGGTTCACGATATGCGATTTGTGTGTTCTGAAAAAAGGCGGTTCCGGCAGCGAAGCCTCAAAATCGCCGATAGGCCGCGAGGCAGTGATCTTTTTGCCGCTCGACAAATAAAACACCGCATAACTGCCCAACGCTTCGATGCGCACAATATCTGACATAGGCAACAAAATGATGCCTTCCATTGTGGGAATGGATATTTTGCGGATCAAATCTCGTTCCGTGCGCAGCGAGAGGATCAACGCCTCTAAACGTTTGGCGGCTTCTGCCGGATCGTTGTGTTCTACAGGTTTGACTTCAAGTAAATGGTTGTGTTGCTGCACTAACTGCTCGTATTCCTCAGATTGTTTCAGGAGCAGCGTCTGGGCATCGCGGGCCTGCTGGCGGATTTCACGCACGCGGTCGGCGAGGGCGAAGGCCAAAAAAACGGCTTCGGCGGTAGTGCTGGCCTGCACCACATAACCGTCCATGAACATTTCCTCGATTTGCGGGAGAAACCCCGCCCCGACCAGCACCGTCAAGAGGGTCGCAAACAAATAAATCGTCCACCCAACCAAATAAAACCGGGCCGTCCGGTAATTTTTGAACCAGGCCAACCATGCCGCAACCCAAAGGCTTACGTACAATAGAAAAATAGAAATTCGGCACAACGCATTGGACAACGGAACCCATCCCATCAGTTCCAGCAACAATGCTCCGCCATAAGCAGTCATCAAAATCAGCAAAAAACGGTGGTAACGTGGGACGATGTTACGCGTATTCAAAAAGGTCAGGGAAAAAAAACAGGCCGTAAGAACGGGTGCGGCAACATGATAATTGGAATCCCTATTTAAGAAGGGGAAACCCCGCCACAGGTTTTCGCACCCATATCCTGATAGATGCAAAAAATAAAACATGCTCCCCAACTGAAATAAGGCATACTATAAAAACGGGATGTCGCGGCTGTTGAAATAGATGGCCAAATTATAGACCGCCAAAATGAAACACAATCCTAAATAGAAAAAAGTGATGCGCTCATCTCTTCTGGCAAAGGCGTAGATGGCATCTTTTGAGCCGATATAATTCGAGAACAGGAGGGTTTGTCTGGATTTTATGGCGACAAAAATAGCTTTCGGGTTTTTGCCGAGGTTAAAATTGATGTTGGGCAGTGGAAGCGTCCGGTTTTCAAACGGGCGTAAAATACCGCCCGGCGATAAAATCTTTAAAGTGCGGTTTTCCGAGACGACGTATAAGTCCAGATATTGGATCACGGAAAAGATGTTGAACCAATACAAATCCTCTCCGGTCTTGTTTTCCACCAAAAAACGGACCCAAAAACGCGAATTACTATCGCCCAAGTTAAGTCGCCCAGCCTTCCACTGCCGAAAACAACTGTCCGGCAAAGCCATCACCTGCTGGATGTTCAAACTCATATCCGGGTCTTCCAAAACATCCGCGTAAGGACTGGTTTCAATACGCAGGGTCGTGTCCGAATAAACCAAAACGGGAGCGTTTTGTGCAGACAGGATTTGCACAAGCAACAAGACGGGCAAAAGAATAGGACAGGCGCGGGAGAGCATTCCAGTTTGGTTTCCCAAATGTAAGGTTTATCAACCCTTTTCAAACAGAATGAAATCTTGAGGTCACAATTTGTGACCTCAAGATGAGGCGGTAGCCATAAGGGCGGCTAAAAGTTACGTCTTCGATAGGGGGCTACTTTCCTAAAAGATGGTCTTACTAAAAAAGATTATTACCGAAAAAAGAAGACAGATTATAGAAACAATGATTTTATTTAAACTTTTTGTTTTGTTTGTTATCGGAATTTTTCATTTTTGTCCTTTCTAATCCTATTAATATAACACGCTGAAAAATGGACTTACAAATTATTCATTCCAAAATTCACCACATACGTGGTTATAAGGTCATGCTGGATTTCGATTTGGCTGACTTATATGACTTACCTACCAAAGTGCTAAACCAGGCAGTAAAGCGGAACAAAGAACGCTTTCCTGATGACTTCATGTATTCATTGGATGCCGACGAATGGCAAAGGATTCGTGAACAAAGCTGGTCACAATTTGTGACCAGCTCCCGAAAGTTTCGGGGTGATGCCTATTTACCTTATGCTTTTACAGAACAAGGTGTGGCAATGTTATCTGGAGTACTTCATAGCGAAAAAGCCATTCAGGTAAACATAGCCATTATGCGCGCCTTTGTTGAATTGCGTCGGTATGCCATGACATTTGCAGAATTGGTGGAAGTTGTTTTATCTCACAACAAAGAACTGGCCGATATCAATGAAGTCCTGAAATGGTTGGGTGAGGAAAACCAAAGCCGTGCCAATGAAATAGCAGCGCTTCAAACTAATGGTGAAACACCCATGGATTTGACCAACCGTAACCTGATTGGATTTAAAAAATAAAAAGCTGTCTTGTTATACAGTCTTAGGCGAAACTAAAAATAACAAGAAAGGTTTGCTATTATATTATAGTTATGATCGCCTACGCAGGTATATAACTGTTGAATCTGACTGCGATATATTAGTCATTTTCAAAACTGAGCCTTCAATTTTCATTACCCGTTTGATTTGCTCCCCGTCTGCTGTAAGGACCAATGTATCATGGTGCTGTGCCCAATTAAACATATTGTCGTTCACACATTTTCCGGTTGTAACGTATGAATTGCACCAAGTACCGTCTTGCTTAAATTCAATGTATGCAGCCCCTGGTTTAGCATCATCGCTTTCCATATCTTCCCATTTGCCAACGATAGTAAAGTTTTCAGGAGTCAGATTTTGCTTGCAATGAGTAGAACAGCTGATAATGGCCAGTCCGAAAAAAATGAGCAGGATTCTAAATTTCATTGTAAGGTAAAATTTTGCAATTTTGAATGTAAATAGCAACGATCTAAAAAAATATTATTTTAGCATGTATGAACTTTTCATCGCACTGATTATCTACCCAAACGATCTAAATGAAAAAACGCAATTAATTGATATTAAACTAATTGCGTTATATAAATGTCGGGATGACTGGATTCGAACCAGCGACCTCGTCGTCCCGAACGACGCGCGCTACCGGGCTGCGCTACATCCCGCGCTTTTTTAGAGGTGAGAGGTGAGAGGTGAGAGGGTGAGAAACCTCCCCTTTGGCTTAAGTGAATAGTTCGAGTTTGGGTGTTTCAGGCTTGCAGTTTGGCTTAGGATTTTGATATTCAATTTGTTAGAGTAATATTATGCGCTCAATTACAGGCCTGAAAAACCCAGGTTTAAGCCATGAAAACAGCCAAGAAGGATGCCTCTCACCCTCTCACTTCTCACTTCTCACCTCTATCTGGAGCCACTCAAGGGATTTGAACCCTCGACCTGCTGATTACGAATCAGCTGCTCTACCGCTGAGCTAAAGTGGCTTGTGTTGATAGCATTCCATATTCAAGGATAATGCCAAAAGCCGGATGTTCATCCGACAGTAACTGCAAAGATAA
The DNA here is from genome assembly GCA_043738235.1 of Lewinellaceae bacterium. GTDB lineage: Bacteria > Bacteroidota > Bacteroidia > Chitinophagales > Saprospiraceae > M3007. Next base: position 7,411 of record JAYSZC010000252.1, read on the forward strand.
ATTCCCACAACAAAAATCCCGAATTTTTCACCAATGAAAAATTCGGGATTTTTGTTGCGCGAGGCGCCTTTTTAAGTAAAATTGCAAAGGGCAAAAAGCAATGTAAATCAATGCGTTACAGAGATTTCGTTTAGACTAAATTCTTTGCAAATGCTTGATTATCAACCCTGATAACCAATAACCAATAACGGATAACTACTTACTAGGGAATAACCTTCTGAAAAGGGTCAAAGATGAACACCTCTTCCTGCGCAACCGTTTCGTGCTGGTGGGTGCGGTATTGAACGCCGTTCAGTTTTTGCATCAGGCTGTCGCGCACCACTTTGAATTGATCGAATGCTGCTCCGGTAATGGGTTGCGGCTGTGGCAGGTTCAGGCGCAGGTGATCGACCTGTTGGCCGTTTTTCCAGAAGCGGAAACAAACGTGCGGGCCGGTGGCTAAGCCGGTGGAGCCTACAAAGCCGATCGTCTGGCCCTGGGCAACGCGGGTGCCGGGGCGGATGCCTTTGGCGAAACCGCTCATGTGCAGGTATTGCGTTTCGTAGGTTTTGTCGTGGCGAAGTTTTACAAAATTGCCGTTTCCGCCGCGGCGGGTTGCTTCCACGACGGTGCCTTCTGCAACGGCCATGATAGGTGTGCCGTGCGGAGCGGCGTAGTCGGTGCCGAAGTGCGCTTTATGATAACCCAGAATAGGGTGGAGGCGGTTGCGATTGTAGCGGCTGCTGATGCGGCTGAATTTGACCGGCGATTTGAGGAATGCCTTGCGGGCCGGGCGGCCTTCAAAATCGAAGTAATTGGTTTTTTCGTCCGGGCGCTCGAAATGGAAAGCGTAAAATTCTTTGCCTTCGCGCTCGTACATGGCAGCGATAATTTTACCGGTACCGACCGGCTCGCCTTCCACGACATGTTGTTCGTACACCACTTTAAAACGGTCGCCTTGTTTCTGGTGGTAAAAATCCACGGAAGAAGCCAGCACGTCGATCATGCCATCGGCCAGTTCATCGCTGAGGCCATTGTCCGTGAGCGCTTGCCAGAAACTTGTTTCCAATACGCCGGATGCGGCGACGATTTCAATTTTCATGTCCCGTTGCACCCGTTCCACCTGGTAAGGCGCTTTCAGGTTGAAAACCACGTACTCGTAAGGAGACGGCTCATACACCATGTAGTCGGGGTTTGTGCCCTGCTGTTTGGCCAGAAAATGCAGGCTGCGCCCGATGCGCATGGAAGAGATGTTGAATTTTCCTTTGCATTGTTCGACGATGCTGTTGACCTGCGGGTAACTCAGACCGCGTGACATGAGTAGTTCTCCGAGTACGTCGCCGGATTTCAGGGTCGTTTCTGAAACCTCAAATTCATCCACGGCAAAACCCCAGCGCAAATGATCGGGAATAACCGGTAGATCGCCGAGCACTGGCGGAGCCAGGAGCATAGCGGCTGACTGGCGATTGGTGGTGAGTTGCAGGGTAGCGGCGAATAAGCCAAACGTAATAGCGACACCCGACGCGACGATGAATTTTTTATTTTTCCATGTCTTTGTCAGGCGCCGCAGCCAATGCTGCGGCTTCGAATTGGTAGAGTTCACGTTGTGTGTAAGATTAGAATTGGTTATTAAAAATCAAGCACAGTCATTGCGAACACTCATACTGCGCTCCAAAGGCGAAGGATGAGTGTCTGCCTGGTCTTCGGCGGGGATTCGACTGACTGGCTTAGAGGCAAAAATAGAATTGCATTCCGGTTTTTTATCAATTGTCACCGGAAAATTTACGAAAGGCCCGTTCCTTCACAAATCATACCAACGCTTATATATATGAGATATTGTAGTATAAGTACTTATGAGTCAATTTATTATGTAAAAAATATTCCAACTTTGAGGCAAAAAACAACTGATTTATTTTTTTTATATACAGTGACAGTTTACAGCAAAAAACCGGTAAAAAGGGGGTGTGCCGCTATTCCGGCGTACCTTGCAGCGCTACAAAAGCAACCCGCTACCGATGCGATTTTTCAATATACCGATCCTGATCCTGTTCCTGATGACCACCGCTGTCCGGGCACAGCAAAGCAGCTTCGATTCGGACAATGAAGATTGGGGTGCGGAGGGTGATCCGCTGGGAACGGTAGCCGGCTGGTCGCCTGTGGGCGGCTTTCCGGACGGGCATATCCGGGTGATCGATGCTGCAACCGGGGGTACCTGGTATTTTCTGGCGCCGGCCAAATTCAGGGGCAATAAATGCGGTGCGTATGACCGCATGTTCAGTTACGATCAATTTACCAGCGATACCAGCAACCAGATTTTGCTGGGCGACCGGGCGGATGTTGAAATTTGGGGAAACAACCTGAAACTCATGTTTGACAACGCGGAAAATCCGGGACTGAACTGGACGCATTATGAAATCCCGCTTCGGGAAGATGCCGGCTGGCGGCTGAATACATGGAACGGCCCTGTTCCGACGGAGGCAGAATTCCGCCTGGTGTTATCCAATATAACCAAACTCCGGATCAAAGGCGAGTATCGTCCTTCGAGCGACTTTGGCGGACTCGACAATGTGATCCTGCAAAATAATTTTGAATTTGATCTGGACGGCGACGACAGCAGCGGCGCCATAGGGGGCGATTTTGCTTCTGATACGCTTTGTAGCCCTGAAGGCCTGGTTGCCGATTCAGATGCGGTGCTTGTTTCCGAATTAAGCGTAGATTCGATGCTCATAAGGGTGCTCGGCGCAGGCAGCAGCGATCTGCTGGTAGCAGGCGTTTTGCCGCCCGGGGTTTCCGTGGCGCCGGGTTCCACTCCGGGTAGTATCGTGTTGATAAACATTGGAAACGCATCGAACGCCGATTTTATCAATGCCTTGCTGGCGATTCAATACCAGGACGTTTCGCCCGATCCGGTTCGGGGAGAAAGGCTGATCGGGGTGCAGGTATTCACAGCATGCGGCGATATGGGGATTCATTTTGCCTACCTGCCCATTTTTCCGCTGCCTGATGCCGGAATAGATGGAGATACGGTCATTTGTGTCAACAGTGGCCTGTTCGACCTAAAAACGACGCTCGGTGGTTTGCCTGATGCCGGCGGTTTCTGGTTGCCCAGGCCCGCTGCCGGAACGGGCTTGTTCGATCCATTGAAAGAGGAGGCAGGCGTCTATTGGTATATCATTCCCCCTGCCGGTGAATGCCCGGGCGATACTTCAAAAGTAGCTGTATCCGTCGAATATCCGCCTGAATTGAAGGCCGACACCACGCTTTGTTATGCCGATACCCTGGTATTGACAGTGCCGGGAACGGTGCGGGATTGGCAATGGGACGATGGCAGCCGCCGCCGTGACTTACACATTGCTTTCCCTGGTACCTTTACATTGACCGGCAATACAGAATACTGTGTATTTGCAGATAGTATCCAGGTCAGTTTTTACACCTGCGAACCATGTGTTTGGTATGCGCCGAATGTGTTTTCACCCAACGAAGATGGCGTCAACGACCGCTGGCGGATTTTTCTGCCATGCCTTTGGCAACGTTATCGCCTCGAAGTATTTGATCGCTGGGGCAGCCTGGTATTTGTGGCAGATGAACCGGAAACGGATTGGGATGGCTACCGGCAGGCCGGAAATCCTGCAGCGGGTGTATATATCTGGCGATTGGAATGGGTCGGCGAACTTTTGGGGTCGCCACAGACTTACAAGGCGTCCGGTGATGTGACGATTGTACGTTAAACTGGTGTTTTGAAAATAATTTTGAACTTTATAATTTTTTAAAACGCAAATTTGGTACTTGTTAAATAAAATGCAATAAATTTATCCGTTCCTGCAAAAATTAAATATAAAAATATTATTATTTCACCATCCTCCCGCCTTGTTTTCAGGTATTGATGCCATGATAAACAGGCTGGAATAACCATTCAAGGCCTATGCTGACTGTTCGTCAATTACTCTCTGGAAAACCCCAAAATACCGTGTATTCGGTTCGTCCCGACCAGATGGTCATTGAAGCGCTCGATATGATGGCCGCCAATAACATAGGAGCGGTACTGGTGATGGAAGGAGATCACCTCGCCGGCATATTTTCAGAACGCGACTATGCGCGAAAAGGAATTATCCAAAACCGCAAAGCAAAAAGCACCCCTGTGACCGAGGTGATGACCCCCGGCGTGTTTGTGGTTGATATCAGGCAGAACATCGAGGACTGTATGAAAATGATGGCCGCGAAAAGGATTCGCCACCTGCCTGTGGTGGAAGACCAAAAAGTAGTAGGTATCCTGAGCGTCAGCGATATTGTTACGGCCATCATGCACGAACAGGAAAATCGTATTCAAAGCCTGGAGCAGTATATTACGGGATACTAATGCAATTTGACCCTCAACTATAAAAAATATGCGTCGTAAAATTACCGGTTTTGCCTGTTTTCTGGCTCTCTGGGCGCTTTTTGCCACTATCACAAATGCCCAGACCTTTTATTTCGGCGCTGATCTTTCCTACGTCAATGAAATGGAAGATTGCGGGGTGGTTTACAAAGAACAGGGTCTTGCAAAAGACCCGTATCAGATGTTTGCCGATCACAATTGCAACCTGGTACGGCTGCGGCTATGGCATACTCCGGCCTGGTACGATGCCTTGAACGCAGGCAATCGCTATTCCGACTTTCAGGATGTGAAATTAAGCATTATGCGGGCCAAGGCAGCGGGTATGCAGGTGCTGCTGGATTTTCATTTATCGGATAACTGGGCTGATCCCAGCAAACAACGGGTGCCTGCTGCCTGGGTAGGCGTGGTCAACAACCTGCCACTGCTGAAAGATTCGCTTTACAACTACATCTCGGCTACGCTGCTGGCCCTGCACAGCGAAGATTTATTGCCTGATATGGTACAAATCGGGAATGAAACCAACAAAGGCATCCTCCTCTCACCCGCCGTCGATGCGGCAGGCTGGTCGCTCGACTGGAACCGCAACAGCCAGTTGTTCAACAGGGCTATCGAAGCCGTGCGCGATGTGGAAACGGCGTCTGGCAAAAGCATCAAAGTGGCGCTTCATATCGCAGACCCTACAGATGCCGGCTGGCTGATGCAGGGGTTCTGGAGCAATGGCGTGACGGATTTTGATGTCATCGGACTCTCCTATTACTGGGCCTGGCACCAACCCACTACGATTGCGAATACAGGCAATATTATTACCCAATTGAAACAGTTATACGCCGGAAAAGACGTGATGATTTTTGAAACAGGCTATATCTGGACGACACAAAGCAATGACAACGCGAATAATATCATCAATTCCGTACAACCCGGATATTCGCCGGCCAGCCCTGCGAACCAGCGCAACTGGCTGATAGCGCTGACGCAGGAAGTGATCAACCGGGGCGGGCTGGGCGTCATTTACTGGGAACCCGCGTGGGTTTCTTCCAACTGCTGGACGCAATGGGGACGGGGGTCGCACCAAGAGCACGCCGCGTATTTTGATTTTGACAATAACCTGCTCGTCGGCGGTGGCATGGATTTTATGGCGCACCCGTATAATAACCTGGTTTCGACCACTGCGCCGGAACTGTCGCGCCGCCTGGAAGTGTGGCAGGACAATAGCCTTCAAAATTTAAGCATCCAGTTGGAAGGATTTCCGGCTGACAGCAATATTCAGATCAATCTGATGAGCAGCAACGGAAAAACCGTGGCTTCCCGCCAGTTTACAACGCCGGGCACTGACAAAACAAGTTTTCCGTTTTTGTTGCCCGAACTGCCCGCAGGCGTGTATTATGTATCTGTTTATGAAGGCAGGCGGTTTGTTGCCATGCAGGGTGTGGTGATAAAGTAAAAGGCAAAATTGCAAAAGGCAAAGACAATGGACGTGTCGCGGCACGCTCTTCGTTTGTCATTCTGACGGAATCCGTCCACTCTACGAGGGAAAAACAGTAAAAACGCGACGTACCTCCCAACCAGATACTTTATCTGAAGTGGTAATGGATTCGTGCTAACCCATTATTCGCATGTATAGCCAGAAAAAATAAAAAAAATCCGGGTTTTTTCATCTCTGAAAAACCCGGATTTTTTATTTTCTCACGTCTCACGTCTCACGTCTCACGTCTCACGTCTCACGTCTCACGTCTCACGTCTCACGTCTCACGTCTCACGTCTCACGT
>JAYSZC010000253.1:0-4900 GCA_043738235.1 Lewinellaceae bacterium
TTGCAGAAGGCGACTTTGTGGAAAGCAATGGCGAGGTGTCCGCAAACAAAGAAGAGGCCCAATTAAGGGGCATCACTTATCTGGAACCTTATTTCAAAGTTACTTCCACCACACCGGAACAACACAACGGCTGGGCGTACGGCGGCGCTTTGCTGCGCGCGTATGCCGGTTCGCGCGCCAATAGCCCCGACCTGGGTAAACTCTCCCAGTTTACCATGTTCCTGAAAACGCTCGACGCCAAAAAATTAGAAAGTGGTAAAAAAGCCTGGGATTATGTAAAAACCAATTTTTCATCGGCCAACAGTTCTTTAGCCGATGCAACATTTACGCTGCTGGAACATTTCCTTTTCCGCATGGAAAGAGAAGGCGAGTTTTATACCATCACGGAGAAAATGGAGTGGAAAGAACAGGATTACAAAGACATGTTTGAAAATAAATTCGATATGAACCGCTACCCGATCACCAAATCTCTGGCGGAAAGCGGATTCACGCTGGCCACCGGCGAAGGCATGGTGTTTCCGGTGGTTGACTGGAACCAGTTAAATGCGTTTTTCCAAAACAAGGTAACGGCCCCGATGCAGGCATTTCTGACACGGGAAACGGCAGAAAGTAATCTGACCGCGTTCAGCGACGGCGGCGTTATTGTACCCTTGGAAGAAATCGCCGACCGGGCAGCCGCCTGGGAAAAATTCAACGTAGACAATCCCTATTTTATACGGCAAGAAGAAACCAAAGAATCGGAACGCTGGATGCGCCTCATCCTGGTCAACGGCGCCGACAATACGCCTTCTTACGATTACGAAAGCCAGATGATTACGGAAGATTATAAAAAAGTTTGGGCTTATGTTGGTCAAAAATACCCGGGCACCAAACTCGCCGGTGTCATCAAAGAACTCGCCGACCTCTGCACCGCTGAAGGCTGGAAACGAACCAAAAAGGTGGAAGACTGGCAGATGAAGTATGTGGAGCAGAATAGCCTTTAGTTGGTTATTAGTTATTCGTTATCGGTTATTAGTGTGGGTAGGGTCAATCTGTACAATTGTTGGGCTACACGATAAGGAATGCATGACAAGGTGTATTTCAAATTGCCGTTGGTATATTGACGGGGTGACTTCGAGTCACCCCGTCAATAAGCACAGATGATCCACTACCACCACTAATAACCAATAACTAAAAATTATAAGTGAACCCAAACCGGTAATCCCAAGGCTGCTCGAACGAGTCTATATCGTTGGCAATGGCGAGGTTGTAAAAAATACCGATTTCGGAACCGCCGGTACCCGGGCCGCCGCCGAAATTGTAACCGGCGCCAATGTACTGGTTGCCGCGGGTGAACCGCCGCTTGCTGATAGTATTATCGGGTTGAAAGGCTTCGGGTTCCTGTACCCATTCATTGGCGACTTCGCCTTGCAGGAAAAAACCGCGAAATATTTTGGCGCGCAGGAAAATCCCTAATTCTGTGTTAAACAAAGTGATTGATTTATATCCCGGGTATTTCTGCGAACTCATATAAACCGAGAGTCGGGGTCCAGCCGAAAAAGGCCCCCAAAACTTGTATCCCACCATCGGCGCCAGTCCGAATCCGAAACTACTTTGGCCATTAAAGGAGCCAAAACCGAGGCCGATACTCCCTCCAAACCATATTTTTTCCTTGAGCGACACGCGTTCTTCTTGTTCCGCCGCCTCTTCTGCCGCTATGATATCGGGATTGCGCTGTGCAAAACCCTGTTGTGTAAGCAGCAGTAAAAGCGCTGCCGCAAGTAATGTGGAGCATTTTGGATATTTCATGTACTTCATTTTTAGTTGAAAAGAATGGGTGCAAAGATAAACCATGATATTGCTACTTTTGCGCTCCTGAAAGTACCAATTCGAGTAACTTTCTTTCATATAAATTATTTAAATCATTCATGACCATCGGCTTCCGATGCTTGGCATACAGTGCCTTGCTCTTACTGTTTTTCGCTTCCCCAACCCAGGCACAATCCCTTTTTGCAGAACCAGATAACCATTACCAGCAGTCCAACCCGCTTTCCAGGGCATTGAAGCAGTGGGAAGTATACCGAGTGGATGCCCCGGCACTGTCGGCTGCCGTTAAAAACAGGACAATTCCGGAAATTACATTGGGCAACCACATCTGGCGCCTTCAGCTGTCTTCCAGCGGAATATTGTCACCCGATTATTCCCTCCAGATAATAACGCCTTCCGGCACACAAGTGCAGCGTATTACGGAAGAAATTGCTTTTCAGGGCTATGAAACGAACGGAGGCGGGCAGTTGCGGCTTACCCTGACCAACGATTTTATATATGGATACATCACAGAAGGAGATAAAACCTGGTATGTGGAGCCTTTATGGTATTACGAACCCACGGCAGCCCCCGATTTATTTGTGGTGTATGAAAACAGCGACGTGATTCCGAATACCGATGCTACCTGCGCCGTGCGGGAAATGGCAGACAAAAAGGAACACTTCCAGCAGGAAGAAAACCTGGCAAACACCCCTGAAACCATTTCCGCCTGTTACCAGCTTGATCTGGCCATCGCTTCCGACCGGTCTATGTTCAACAAATACGGCTCTTCCGTAACCAATGTGCAAAACCACAACATCGGGGTAATCAACAATGTTCAAGGCGACTATAACGGCGAATTTAACCATGACATCCAGTTCAATATTGTCACACAGGTGGTGATTACCGGAACGGATCCCTGGTCAAGCACGACGGATGCGGGAGATTTGCTGGACGAATTCAGAGATTGGGGGAACAGTGGCGGATTCGGTATGCAGTTTGACCTCGGAGAAATGTGGACCAACCGGAATTTTGATGAAAACACGGTCGGTATTGCATGGCTGAATGCAGTGTGTACCAATGAGAGGTACCACTGTCTCCAGGATTTCACTTCCAATTCGCAGCAACTGCGTTGTATGACTTCGCATGAAATCGGGCATAATTTCAGTTGCGACCACGATCCCGAGACTGGCAGCAGTTGTCCTCCGAATTTTATCATGTGCCCGTTCGTTTCAACAACCAGTATCTGGAGCACAACTTCGCGCAATGAAGTAAATAGTTATCTCGTCGGCCTGATTAACAACGGCTGCCTGTCGGCCTGTGGCGGCGGCGGCACGCCTCCCACTGCCAATTTTAACTGGTCGCCCGATCCTTCCTGCCAGAGCCAGACCATACAATTCACAGATATGTCGACGGGTACGGTGACAGGCCGGAGCTGGACGTTTCAGGGAGGTACGCCGACCAGTTCTACCCAGCTAAATCCGACGTCGATCTGGAATACGGCGGGTACTTTTAATGTAACCCTGACGGTTACAGGCCCCGACGGATCGAATTCCGTTACAAAACAGGTGGTAATTGCGCCCAAACCAACCGCCGATTTTACCTTTGTGGTAGATGGCAATACGGTTTCATTTACCAATACCTCGGTCAATGCCAACACATACTTGTGGAACTTTGGCAACGGCGTTACTTCCACAGATATTGATCCTGTGTTTACCTATCTTACCAGTGGCTTGTACTCGGTTACGCTGACTGCAACCAACAATTGTGGCACTTCCTCGAGGATCAACGCGGTGAGAACGGCGCCTACCGCCAATTTTATCGCTTCCACGCAGAGCGGTTGTGCGCCGCTCACGGTTCAATTTGTCAATCAATCCACCGGCAGCACGATCACTTCTTATAACTGGCTGTTTCAGAATGGAACACCGGCATCCTCTGTTTTAGCCAATCCCACCGTGGTGTATAATACCCCCGGATCTTTTGATGTGAGCCTGACAGTGGGTAACGTTTCGGGTACCAACACACTCCTCCGGGAAGATTTTATTGTGGTGCTGGCGACGCCCGCTGCCGGATTTGAATGGGCAGCCAACAATCTGAACGTCCAGTTTATCAATACCTCTACCAATGCTACGGGTTATTCCTGGGATTTCGGCGATGGCAATTTCAGCACCGCAACAAACCCGAACCACAGCTATACAAGCGGCGGCGTATACACTGTAATACTCACGGTATCAAATAGTTGTGGGGTAAGAACTTTCACGCGATTGGTTCAATTGGAAGACGCGCCGGTTCCCGGTTTTTCGGCTACCTTAACAAATGGTTGCGGCCCGCTGAGCGTTTCTTTTATCAATGAATCGAGCGAAAATGCAGATTCATTTCAATGGCTTTTTCCCGGCGGCACACCGGCTTCCTCTTCAGTAGCCGGCCCGACGGTGGTATACAGCACTCCCGGCATTTATTCCGTCAGCCTCACTGCCTCCAACACCCTCGGTAGCAACACCCTGACCGAGCAAAATTATATCACCGTAAACGCTCCGCCGACACCGGCGTTTAACAGCAGTTCATCCGGTTTAACCGCTTCTTTCACCAATACTTCCGCCAATACCGTTTCTTATCTCTGGAATTTCGGCGACGGGAGTAATACCAGTACGGCGGTAAATCCAGGCCATACCTATGCTGCCGACGGCGTGTACACCGTTATCCTGACAGCCGGCAATGCCTGCGGAACCAACACCAGCACGCGGATAGTAACCATTGTAACGCCTCCGACAGCAGATTTTGCAGCCAATCAAACGGCCGGTTGTGCGCCTTTTACCGTTACTTTTGGAAATGAATCGAGTAGCAATGCCACCTCTTTTCAATGGCAGTTCCCCGGCGGATCGCCTGCTACGTCCACACAATCCAATCCTGTAGTTGTTTATGCTACACCTGGCATGTATTCCGCTACTTTGATCGCGGTCAACGCCGCCGGCGCCGATACCTCTGTGCAAAACAACATCATCGCCGTGAATGGCGGTCCGACCGCTGCTTTTGGCGCGAATGTCGCCGGCGCTGCCGTTTCTTTCTCTAATACTTCCGTCAACGCTGTTTCCTATCTCTGGAATTTTGGCGATGG
>JAYSZC010000254.1:0-4899 GCA_043738235.1 Lewinellaceae bacterium
TTTGGACAACATCTTTAATCTATCAATAATGTCAATGAACGCTTTTTCAACAAACTTATTTGTCGCTAAGTTTCAACAATCCTTTCTGGCGCACGACAACCTCTCAAACCATCAAACCTTCAAGTCCTCTCAAACCCTCTCAATCAACATATTCAACATACATGGAGCAAAAATCGTTTTGGAGCCGGCCGGAAGGTATTACAGGCTTGTTATTCCTGGCCGCCGGAGTTATTGGAGGAGGCGTGCTGCTCAGCGCATTGCTTCCAATATTGATTGTATTGGCACAAAATACTTTGTACCTGGCGGGAATGCTGGCTGCATTGGCGGCTGTTATATTTGTTGTGCTCGATCCGAAAACGCGCAACCTTTTCTGGTACATGTATAAATCGGTTATGCGGTGGATCACCGGATTATTTGTAAAAATCGACCCGATTTCTATCCTGAAATCCTATATCGAGGACCTGGAAAACAATTTGCGTTCGATGAGCAAACAAATCGGCGCCCTCCGCGGTCAGATGCGCCAGCTCAAAGGCACTATGGACAGCAACAACGCCGAAATCCAGAAGAACATGACCATCGCCGACCGTGCCAAAAAACAAAGCGACGAAAAAAACATGGCGCTTTCCGCCAGAAAAGCGGGTCGTCTGAAGGAGGCCAACGCCAAATACGATGTGCTGTACAAACGAATGGAGATTCTGTACCGGGTGTTGACGAAGATGTACGAAAACTCGGAACTGGTGCTCGAAGACACCAAAGACCAGGTTAGCCTGAAAGAGCAGGAATACAAAGCCATTGCTGCCAGTCACAGTGCCATCCGTTCTGCCATGAGTATTATCAGTGGCGACCCCGATCAGCGCGCCCTATACGATCAGGCACTTGAGGCGCTGGCAGAAGACGTGGGCCAGAAAGTAGGTGAAATGGAGCGCTTTATGGATAGCAGCAAAAACCTGATGGCTTCTATCGACCTGCAAAACGGCGTATTTGAAGAAGAAGGTCTTCTTTTACTGGAAAAGTGGGAAAAAGAAAGTCCGTTGCATTCGCCTGCTGGAAAAGAGAAAAAAGCCACAGCCATCGAAAAACCGCTCGACCTGAATACGCCGCCAAAAGAGATACTGCGCGACGACAACGATTACACCAAACTGTTTGACTGAATCAACATGAACATACTCGTTACCGGCGGCGCCGGATTTATTGGCTCGCATACCGTGGTAGCCCTCACCGAGGCTGGATTCCGTCCGGTTATATTAGACGATTTTTCCAATTCGGAACAAGGTGTTCTGGATGGCTTGGAACAAATAATGGGTTCAAAACCAATCATATACGCTGAAAATTGCCACAACAGGGAAACGTTGCGGCGTATTATCCGGGAAGAAAAAATTGAAGGTGTGATTCATTTTGCGGCATTTAAAGCCGTCGGAGAATCCATGCAAAAGCCGCTGGAATATTACGATAACAACCTGGGATCACTCATCGTTTTGCTGCAAACCATGCTGGAATGCGGGGTATCCAACTTGATTTTTTCCTCTTCTTGCACCGTCTATGGAGAGCCGGATGTACTTCCGGTAACAGAGGAAACACCCATCCAACCCGCTTCTTCCGTTTATGGCAATACCAAACAAATCGGAGAAGAAATACTTTACGACACCGTTGCCGCCGGCAATGCACTGAAAATCATTTCTTTGCGATATTTTAACCCCATCGGAGCGCATCCTTCCGCTGCTATCGGCGAATTACCGCACGGCGTACCCGGCAACCTGGTACCTTTTATCACCCAAACGGCAGCGGGACAACGTCCCTCGCTAACCATCTTCGGCGACGACTACCCTACCCCCGACGGCACCTGTATCCGCGACTATATTCATGTGCTCGACCTGGCGGAAGCGCATGTGGCGGCTTTACAATTCTTACTCAAAAAGGATATTGACAATTATTACGATGTTTTTAATATCGGCACGGGTGAAGGCGTCAGTGTGATGCAGTTGGTCAAGACATTCGAACAAGTGAGTGGACAAGCGCTACATTACAAACTCGGGCCGCGCAGATCTGGCGACGTGACTGCCGTGTATGCCGATGTTCAAAAATCTGTGGAACAATTGGGTTGGAAAGCCAGACGCAGCGTAGCGGAAGCATTGACCGATGCCTGGCGCTGGCAACAGGCATTAATGGAAAAGAATAGGTAGCACGGACTTCAGGCCGTCGGGAGAAGGGCATTTATGCCCGCATATCTTATAATCGGCCATAAATGGCCTTCTCCCGACGGCCTGAAGTCCGTGCTACCAAGTGATTGCTCAAAGGTAAAAATCTTTTGTAAGTTCCTGATATTCATCCGAATAGCGTACCCCATCCTCATAAATCAGAAGCGACCCACGCTTAAAATCGTACGGATTTTTTTCAAATTCAATCAACAGCCGTTCCACAGGTTTGTCTCGCCGCGAGCGCACTTCTGTGATCCTGGTCCAGTAAAGTCCGTTCGGTACGGATAATTCGCAGAGTCGGAGACCTTCCTGTACCGGCAGCACCACTGCAAAACGACCGCGCGGCGCCAACAAACGCCGCACCGCTGCCAGCATTTCACCGGGAGGCAGCGTGCCTGTGTGCCGGCCCAAACGCCGCGTTTCATCCGGTGCACGAGTCGTTTCCGAAAAAAACGGCGGATTACTGACAATCAGATCGAATGGTCGTTCAGTGTTTTGTGCAAATTCCTGCACCGGCATTTCCCGGACGCGGAACCGCTCCGCCCAGGGTGAAGCCGCAAAATTCCGGGCGGCGCAAAGGACAGAACCGGCGTGTATCTCCACAGCTTCCATACATGTATCGGGATGGTTTTCCGTTCGCTGGGCCAGTATCAGCGCAATGACGCCGGTGCCTGTGCCGATGTCGAGGATACACCGGGCGCCCGACACATTTACCCAGGCGCCAAGCAACACAGCATCCGTTCCTACCGGATGCGTTACACCTTCCTGGGCAACGCTAAATCTTTTGAAATGGAAGTCGGGCGAAGCCATGATCCGTTTGAAAAAGGGCAAAATAAGTGCCCGCAGGTAACTGTTGAACGGGAATTTGTATCAAACCGGCTCCATCGGTGGCGGCTTCATATTGCATGCGACCCAATATATCCACGATCCTGACAAAACCTTGTTCCGCATTTTTCAGGTAAATTGCTGTGGATGCCGGATTGGGATAAAGTTCAAATAATGGATCGGAAATTGTTGTTGTGGAAGTAATGTTTTCCAGCCAGCGCTGCTCAAACTCTGCCTGAAAAAGTGTGGCGAAATCGGCATCGTAAAGGATCAGCGTATTTTCGTCGTTTTCCGTTTCGGCGGCAAAAGTCCAGTTGTGCGAACCGGTCACCAGCGTGGGTTGTGAAGTAGTGTTGGCGTCAATGATGCAGTATTTATGGTGCATGGTACCCGGAAAAACGTGGCGTTGCACGTCGATGCCCTGTCCTGACAGGTAATTGAATTCAGAGCCGACATCGCCGGTGTTTTCAATCAGGCCGCGAACAGCCACGTTATCCTCAAAACGCTCCAGCAAGGCATCCGCCTGTTCATTTTTGGTAAAAGTCAGGAGCGCAAATACGGCAGTTTCGTCGGCAGTTTCTATGGCCTTTGTAATGCGCTCGGTCACCCGGTCGGAAGGTGAAAACCAGGATTCAACCGGCACGCCGCCGATGATAAATCTGTGCGGCGTGTTGTTTTTTTTGTCCGGCCCGAAACGCTGATTGGCCGGATTGGGTTGGGCCGTTTCACTTCCCCACATTTCTTCAAACTCGATCTCATACGTGCGCGCAAGTGATTGATCCTGAATAAATAAGGTATTGTTGTAGTCGTTTTCAATATTGGTATTGGTCCAGTTCATAGAGCCGCCCATCACCCAGGCATAGGCTGTCAGATCGGCGTCGATGACCAAAAATTTATTGTGCATCAGCGCATAGGTATTGCCGTACACGACCGGGAATGGCGTAGTGGGTTGAAGCGCGTAGTTTTCTGTTTCGTGGGCTGCTACATACCGCACACGAACGCCCCGATTGTGCGCCGCTTTCAGCGCGTCGGTCAGATCGACGCGGCTGTTGTTGTACATGGCAACATCGATGGTTTGTTGCGCCGAGTTGATCCTGACAATGGTTTCATTCACCGCTGCGGCAGCGCTTTGCCCATCGGGGATCAGGCCGCCCGCCGCAGTTTCGTCAATGGAATGATTGAAATACACTTTTATCTGCCCGGTTGAAAGCGAGCGAGTGGCGAAAGGCGTGATGGGAGTATATATTTTCACATCGTTGTGTGTGGCCTCTACCTGCAGCCAGTAAATCGTGCCGGGTTGCAAGCTGGAAAAGGTATAGGAAAAGCCATTGGCAGTACCGGTTAGGGGAATTTCAGTCGCAGGGTTGGGAGTCATTCCATAACGGATGATAGCGCTTGCAGGCATGTTGGTGCTCCATTCCACCTTGAATCCATCCGTTTGAAGTGCCGATTCCGTCGGGTTTTGCAAAAAATAGAAACAGGGCGCTTCCAGAAAATCGCTTTCAAAACGAGGCAATAACTGAACGCCGAAAAAACTGGAAACGATGGCCGTCAATTGTACCGGAACTGCCGGGATGTAACTGCCCAAAAGCGGGTGATCGCTGCGCAGGTACACTTCCGCGCTATTGCCATCCGGGTCGGAAAGGATATACGTACCGCTGCTGTTAAAATTTCCGCCCGCATTGGCAAAAGTCATACAATTGAGTTGCACCAATTGCCCTTCCAGGTCATCATTCAAGTCCGTCAGTGTAATGGGGCGTGGCGCCGGAACAACATTTCCCGGGGAAATCACCGAATAGGAAATGATCGGCGTAATTTCCAGTAAACTCTGAAAAACAGTCTTCGGTCCCGTTACTTCTATACTATCGCCGATGGTAAC
>JAYSZC010000255.1:0-13503 GCA_043738235.1 Lewinellaceae bacterium
AAACCGCTGCGAAAAAAAAGCCCAGCCAGATGATAAAACGCAAGGGTAAGGTACTATACAGCAGCAGGATTTCAAGTGCGAGGCTCAAGAGCCTCAGAAAAGTGTATCCCGACTTTCCGTGCCGGCGTTTTTCATGGTCGACTTCTACCCGAAGGATACCCGAACTGGCCCAGGAAAGCACAGGATCGATGTGGTTCAGGAGCCGGAGTTCTGCGGGCAGGCGCCGGATCAGGCTGGAATGCAGCAGGCGAAAAGAGGAGCCGTCGGGGAAATCGAGGGCGATTTTTCGGAGCAGCCAGCGGAAAATCCCGGTACCAAAATCATGCAGGCGGCTGTGTTTCGGCGCGGCAAACACCCCGTAAATGAGTGTGGCCTCCCGATCGCCCGCAGCGGCCAGCAGTTTTGGGATTTCCTCGGGAGGCGCCTGCAGGTCATCGTCCATGGTGACGATCCAAATCCCGGAAGCTTCCAGAAGACCGCAAAAAGTAGCCGCCTGTTGCCCGACGTTGCGGGCCAGACGGATGCCCGTCACTTCGTCGCCGTACCCGGATTTCAGTTTTTGTATCAGCGGCCAGGAATCGTCCGTACTGCCATCATCCACAAAAACCAGCTCGAAAGAGATGTTTTTACCATCCAGCACTGTTTTTACCCGTTGGAAAAGCGCATCCAGCGTAGCGCTCCCGTTGAAAACCGGAACGACTACCGACAAGTATGGTTTGTAGTCAGTCATGCTGCATTCAAATTTCAATAATTTCCGGGCAAAATAAAGGCCCCACGTCGGTCAGCATACTTGCCCAGGAAAATCCGACGCCGAAACCGCAGAGCAGGAGTTTCCTGCTGTCGGCGCTCAATTCGGTGGAAAGCCTGCTGCAAATCGTAACCGGAATGGTGGCACAACTTGTATTTCCAAAAATGGAAAGTGTTTCGGGCGCTTTTTCAGCTGGAATGCCTAATTTTTTTTGCAGGCTTTGATTCAGTATCTGGTTGGCCTGGTGCAAAACAAAATAGTCCGGCGCATCCGTAGCAAGGCCCGCGCTTTCCAGCAATTCCCTGATATTGGGCGCCACGTAGCGATAAGAATAATTGAACACATCTATGCCGCTCATGGCCAGGTGAACGGGCGCGCGAAGTATGCCCGGGTCGATTTCCTTTTTGTCGAGGCTTGTGTTGGAGAACGGGTTGCGCGCGCCGCCGCCATCCACACGGATAATGGCCGCGCCACCGCCATCGGCCCCCATATTGAAATACATGGGCGCTGCGCCTGCTTTTTTTTCCAGCAGCGTGGCAGAACCGCCGTCCGAAAAAATCGGAAGCGTACTTCTGTCCTGATCCGAAATGAGCCGCGTAATGGTGTCGCCGACCAGCAGCAAACCACGCTCGGCTCCGGTGGCCTGCATCATGCCGGCAAGGGTGGCAAGTCCGTACACATACCCGGCGCAACCCTGGTTGATGTCCAGCAAAAAAGCCGAGCGTTCCAGTCCCAGGCTTTGCTGGAGCAGCATACTGTTGCCCGGCAACAGATAATCGGGCGTTTGTGAAACAAAAACCAGCGCGCCGATGGAGGCGGGCGCTATGCCAAGCGACGAGAGTATGCGCTGCGCCGCCACCTCGCATAAATCGGAAGCGCAGGTGTCCGGCGGCGCCACTCGGCGAAACCCGATACCCGTTTTCCGAACGAGTTCCTCCCGTTCCGCCGGTTGCAGATTCTGCAAATCCAGGTTACGGAACACCTGGTGCGGTACGGTGGCCGCAATGGCACGGATGGTTATACCTGAAATGGAGAACAAGGACATCAGACGTGCAATTTTCCGGCTACCAGATTGAAAAGGTCTTCCACCGTTTTGGAGCCTCGAAGTTCGTCAGCCGTAACCGTTACGCCATAGTCCTCTTCAAAACCGACTACCAGCACAAGCGCTTGCAGGGACGACCATTCCGGGTGCTCCCGAAAGAGACTGGCAGATTTGAATCCGCCCGGAAAAGGGCTGTCAAATTTGTCGGCAAAATGGTCGATAAAGGATTGAATTTCAACGGATTTTGTTTCCATTTTAAAACGGTTTGGGACTTGTACATGCGAAAAATGGCTTCCACATGACAAAAAATGGTTAAAAATGAAAAATCGGGCAACTTATCTATAAAATTATGTTAGTTTCTCGAATAAAAAGATATAATTTTAAGCCGTAAAGATGAATCAGTTTTTTCAAAAACCAATTTGCCGTGGAAAACAAACCTTGCCATTTGTATTTTATTGCAGCAGCACTGTTCCTGCTCACTTGTGCCCAGGGCTGCAAGAAGGACAATCCTTTCCGCAAAATTTTTCAAAAGGATAACAGAATTGAACTGGAACAGACCATCACTTCGACGGTACGCCCGACGGACAGCCTGTTTATTCAGTTCGATAAAAACTGGAAAAAATTAGTGAGCCAAAGGGCCGAACTGCTGCGACCGGTCAAATTTCTTGACCTCGAACAGGTCAAAACGCCCTGGAATCCGCTGGTGATTTCAGACTGCGTGTTTTCACCCGGCGCCGGCGCCAATGTGCCGCAGGTGGATATTTCCTGGGTGGAAGATTTGAATCAGACGGGCGATGCGCCTATCCGGGTCGACCTTGCGCTGCTTTACCGCGGTTACGAAAACGACACGTACACGACCGTTTTTCCGGTAGAAAGCCAGAAACGGTTCAACATGCCGCTCAACAGCAAATTGATTCTGGACAGCTCCGCCGTGTTGATCGCCGGCGCTGCACTGTTTCCAAAACTGACCCATTATTCGTTGGAAAATCTGGTGGTTGCTACGGATAACACACCCTCGGTTCAGTTCCAGGAACGGACAGATAATCTGAAAAAATACCATATCGTGCTGGAGGAACTGGGGCCTGGTCTTTCGTACAAACTCCGGGTTTGCCGTTTCAACGGCGAAACCTGGCAGGAAGAAAAGCATTATGTGTTTTCGACGCCTATTTGTACGCAGAAGTTTTAAATTTTGAAAAACAAGCAACTACACCGCACGTCGCCGGATTTGGCAACGTTTACTAAACTTAAAAAGTTTAGTAAACGTGTAAAACGTGTAGCCCAGGCAGGTACGCTGATCCTACTTACCTGTTTGTTGCTGCCATCCGCTTGTGGTAAAAAAGTTGATTTTAACAGTACTAAACGCAGCGACAATGGATCCGAGGCCTCCAAACGGCAACTGATGGACAGTCTTCATTTAAATTTTAACGAGCACTGGAAATCCCTGATCAGTACACAAAAAGAGTTGGGGAAACCATTCGTTGTTTCATCAGCATTGACGGAATGGCAACCGCAGCTGTCGTCCGATTGTGTTTTTTCGACCGAAGCAGGCGCCAAAGTGCCGCGTGTTGTTATTTCATGGGTGGAAAAAGGTAAAAACCGGCAGGACGCGCCGCACAGGATAGATATTTCGACTTTGTACCAGGCATTTGAGCAAAACCGGTATTCGTCCGTTTATCCTGTCAAAGGTCAGCAGCGGTTCATGTTGCCGCCGAACAGTGCATTGATACAGGATACGGCTGCGGTGCTCCAGGCAGGCATTGCTTTATTCCCCAAACTGGAATCGTGGCGCATATCCGATTTGCCGGATACCGCAGCGGGTGAAACAGTGCAACAACATCACCTCATTGTAGAAGATTTAGCCCAGGGGCGTTCCTATACCATCCGGATTTGCCGGTATACGAACGAAACCTGGAGCGTGATAAACCAATACGTCTTTAACACTCAAACTTGTGTGCAAAGATTCTGATCTGCACACCCCAAATGTTTAAATATGCAAACCGATCATAGCATGAAAGCATTGTTCTTCCAGCCTTTCAGGTTCGCCCTCCTGGCAGGTTTACTCCTTTTTGCCGGCGTACAAAGCGCACAGGCGCAGGTGCGGACCTCCTGGTTCGATATCAACCCCTCCAATTCAAACCTCGATCCTTCCGATCCGAACGGCGCCAGCGGGGGCCGCATCCACCACCTGGGTGCGACCAACAACCTGAGCCTGATATTTGCGGCTTCCGAATGGGGCGGACTCTATCAAAGTTTTAACCAGGGACTTACCTGGGTGCGGATCAACACCTTTGCGCCGACGGCTACCTGGGACGTAAAATTCCAGCCCGGCAGCAATACGCGGGTGTACGCCACTTCTTTTTTCGATGGCCGTGCCAATGCCACCTCCGGTATCAATATCAGTAATAACGCCGGAGCGACCTGGACTACCGCTCCCGGCCCGCCCGTTGTGCGGGTATTTAATTGTAGAAGTGGCAATGCACGGGCGGAGCCTTCCGCATGGCAAATTGCAGTACATCCGAGTGCGCCGCGTACCGTTTTTGTCGGCACCAACTGCGGTCTGGCGCGCAGCGTGGACGGGGGCGCCACCTGGACCTATGTCGACCCAAGCCCCGGTGACTTTGCGGAGCAGGTTTATGCTGTAATCTCACCCGCCAACCAGATCGTCGATGTAATCACCGATAACGGGCATTTTCACTCCATTGATAACGGCGTTACCTGGACGCCCGTACCGGCAGTCGCCAACCCCGGTCCGGTTTCCGGCAACAGCGGCCCCGGCAGCTCGCTGGCGGCTTCTCCAATGGAAAATTATGTGCTGTTTGCGTCCAACGGCGCCAATATCTGGGAGTCTGACAACGCGGGGGTCACCTGGCCTACTTCCCTGACACTGCCGCTCAGACCCGGGGGGCTTTCCAATGTTCAGGGTAGAATTCCTTTTGTTAAAACCAACCAACTCAGTAGTTCTACCCAGTTCGATGTGTGGTACGGGGATATAGATATTTTCAAAACAACCGCCACGACACCTACTACCCTGGCGCCGGGCGGCATTGCCCGGGCGCCCCTCAACAGCTGGCAAAACGTTCAGAACGGGGCGCACAATGACCTCGGAGATGTGCTTTTTGACCCGAGGTTTGGCTCAGGCGCATGTCCCACTTGCTTAGCCACCGACGGCGGTATTTTCCGCAATACCAATAACAATAACCCCAGCTGCCAGTCGCCCTCCTGGGAACAACCGGACGGCACCCCGCACGCTACCTGGATATGGGGCTTCGACGGTGTCCAGGTTTCAGCGGGGGTACATGCGCTGACCTACGGATTGCAGGATGCGGGCGGTTGGGCCACTACCAATGCCCGGGAAGGGTTTAACAACGTGGTTCCGAACTGGAACAACTATACCTGCTGCGACGTATCGGATAATGCTTCGCAGTCGGGCAGTTTTCTTTCCGTGGAAGGTGTTTACAGCCCGGGAAGAGCATTCCGGCTTTTACGCAGAAATGCAGACGGGGGAGGCAGCAGTGAAATACCCAATTACCCCAGTGCAGGAAATATCAACTCCTTTATCAGTAACAAAGAAATCGTGCGATTTGGGAACAATGCCTTCGCCGTAGCCATGTCCGACGGCCTGTTTATTACCAACGATGTCACCGCCGGCACCATTTCATGGACATCGCTCGGGGCGCCTACTGTGCCTGCGGGCGCTACCTCAGGCGTAGGCGGACTAAAAGTGGCGACCGTGGGCGATAACACCAATTTCTATTACTTCACAGGAAGCGGTAATCCGGACGGCAACCCGGGCCTGGTTTTCCGCAGAACGGCTGCCGGCGCCTGGACGCAACTGCCCCTGCCCCGAAATATCAACAGCGTATCCGTATACGATGTCGATCCCAACAATGGCAACCGGTTGACCATTTCCGGTATCAATGCGTTGACCAATCAATTCAGTTTTCATCGAACGACCGATTTTGGCGCAACATGGACTCCCATGCCGGCCCTCGATAACCTGATGACCGGCGGCGCATTTGTCAACCGTTCCAATATCGGCCCAACGGCATTTACCGGCTTCACTGGTTACTGGCAACCCTTTATGGTGCAATACAACCCGAGGGATCCGACTACGCTTATTGCCGGCGCTGCCGATGCGGGCATTTTCCTGTCGCTGAACGACGGCGCTAACTGGGAACTGATCAGCCGACCAACGAACCCGAATTCCACTTCTCCGCATATTCCGCGGCCGGTATCCGCCTACTTCAGTCCGGGCCGGTTTGCAGGTACCACCTCCTCTTTTGATGTGTGGATTGCCACCCGCGGGGCCGGGGTAGTGAAAGCGGTGATCGAGCGTTAATGATCGGGATTCAGGGATGCGATGATGCTGAGTGCAAGCAGGTTTTTCGGCGCTTTTTGTAAAGCTATATTGGCGAGGCGGTACGCATCGTTTGTTTGGCCGCTACGGTAGCAATACGCTGCCCGGAAAGCGTCGAATTCGCCGTTGGCCGGAAACCTTTTTTGGGCGCTTTCCGAAAGCGCGCCCAGGCTTTTGAGGTTATTGTTCTGGAGGTACGCTTTTCCCAGCAGTACGAATGCTTGTTCCATTTGTGGATCGAGGAGTACTGTTTTTTCCAAATAAAGCACAGCTAGTTCGCTCTGACCAACCGTATAATACAATCCGCCGAGGCAGTAGTAGCCGTCCGGATTAAATGGTTCGAGTTGTTGTGCTTTAATAAAAGCGATCTCGGCCTTGTCGAATACTTTTTCTTCGGCAAATATTTTTCCAACGGATATCCAGGCCCAGCCGAAATCGGGGTAAATATCGATGGCCCTCATGTACGCCTGCATGGCTTCCTGTTTTAAGGCGCGGTGTTGCGTTTCCGACGACACAGCCTGGCTTTCCCGGTACAGCATCACGCCGAGTGTTGCCTGGGCGGCGGCATTGTTTTCCATGTATTGTATCCGGTTCTTGATGAGGGTCACGTCATTTTCCCAGTCGCGGTTTGCCACCCAGGTTCGGACAAAAAAAGCGACACAGAGCAACGAAAGCAGCGCAATCATCACCCGGCTGCGTAGGTTTTGAAATACAGGGCGTTCCAGTGAAATGCCGCCGAAAAACCAGCATACTTCCATCATAATCAGGGAAATACCGAGGGATGGCATGAACAAGTACCGGTCGGCCATGGTATCGGGCGCCAGCACAAAAAAATTGGAATAGATCGAATACGTCAGCGCAAAAAAGAGCATACCAAACACCGCCGGTCTTTTATTTTTCCGGTTTTTCCAAAAGAAATAAGCGCCCCAGGCCAATAGCGCCACAATGGCCCAGGTTTCCAAATCCATCCAACCTTTCAAACTGACCTGGTTGTAACCGTACAGGTGTATCAGCGGATGCGGAAAAATAAAAAGCAGCAGGTAACGCCCGATATTGACCAGCGAAGTAGGAAAAACCTTGCCAGGTTCGGTCGTCCAGAGGAAAATATTATTGAGTACCGTGGAATCCATCATCACGGTTTCTTGTGTGGCGGGGCGGCCCGCCGAGAAGGTAAACCAGTATAAAACCGCGGCGCAGAGTACGGGAATCAGAAAGGTTCCAGCCAGCCATTTGTTCCCGCCAAGGCCCCTGAACCACCAGACCAACGGCGCAAGCGGCAGCAGCGTAACGGCATTTTCCTTGGCTAGCAGGGCTGTTGCGAACAACAACAGGGCGGCCATCAGTTTTAACCGGGAACCGGATTCAATACCTTTTACCCAAACAATAATGGCCCATAATCCGAAGAACATGGCCAGGATTTCATCCCGGCTTTTGATGTTGGCCACCACTTCCACATGCAAGGGGTGTACGGTAAAAATCAGGGTGGTAAAAAATGCAAACAGCATGTCGAGGCCGGGAAACACAAAACGGATAAACTGATAAACCGTAAGACAGGTGGCGGCGTACCACAACAAACTGAATAAATGCCCGTAAAATGGATTGTGCTGGAAAAGTCCGTATTCCAGCGCAAACAACGATTGGGTGACGGGGCGGTACACATTTTTGTTGGGCACACTCACGCGTTGGGTGAAAATGTCAGGTATGCCCTGTATACCTTTTTCCGTGTAAGGGTTGGCGGTGATGACTAATTTATCGTCCCAGGCATACTCATGTGAAAGCGTATTGGCGTATTGCAGGCCCGCGATCAGCAAAATAACCAGGGGGTAAAAAATGGATCGTTTCATGTAGGAGGCATCTTAAGGAAAAAGGGCAAACTCGCAAAGGGCAAAAGACAGTGTAAATCAATGAATTACAGGAGATTTAGTATAAACTAATTTTGCACGCCTACTTAAATGCGCGTTTTTTGCTGAAAAAACCCGTGTATTTTTTGAATCACAACTGCTTGTTCATTTTCCGTCAGTCCATAGTAAAAAGGCAGCCGCACCAGGCAGTCCGAGAATCGCTCGGCATTCGGAAGCGAAACAACCCGGGCCGATTGTTGCCGGTAAAAAGGCGATTGATGCAAAGGCAGGTAGTGAAACATGGCATAAATATCAAATTGTTTCAGGTATTCGATCAGGCCGTCTCGGTCCGTTTTGTTTTTGCAAACAAGATAAAACATACTGGCATTATGGGTGGCATATTCCGGAACACAGGGTATTTCGAACGCGCCCGAAGCCGACAAATCACGCAAACCTTCGGCATACAATTGCCAGATTTTTCTGCGGCGGTTTTGAATCGTATTCAGTTGTTCCAATTGAGCAAATAAAAAAGCGGCGGTAATTTCCGAAGGCAGAAAAGAAGAACCGATGTCCATCCATTCGTATTTCCGGGTTTCTCCCCTAAAAAAAGCGCTTCGGTTGGTGCCTTTTTCCCAAATAATTTCGGCCCGGCGGATCATCTCCGGGGCATTCACTGCCAGCAGGCCGCCTTCCCCGGAGATGATATTTTTGGTTTCGTGAAAAGAAAATGCGCCGAAATGCCCGAGTGAACCCAATGCGCGTCCACGGTATTGCGCATCCATCGACTGGGCGGCATCCTCTACGACGAATAATTCATGTTTTTCAGCTTCCCGGAGTATCGGCGCCATGTCGCAGGCCATACCGGCGTAATGTACCGGAACAATCGCTTTTGTGCGACTTGTAATCAGATCGGGCAATGTTGTGTGGTCGAGGTTGGGGTGCAGCGGACAGCTGTCGGCAAAAACGATGGTGGCATTCCGCAACATAAAGGCATTGGCGGTGGAAACGAAAGTGAAAGCCGGTACAATGACTTCGTCTCCAGGATTAATATCGCACAAAATGGCGGCCATTTCCAGCGCATCCGTGCAGGAAGTAGTCAGGAATACTTGCTGAAAACCCAGCGTTTTTTCAAAAAAAGTATGGCATTTTCGGGTAAAAGGGCCATCGCCGGAAATTTTGCCCGAAAGCACCGCTTCTCTGATGTAGGCCAATTCTTTTCCTATCAAAAATGGTTTGTTGAACGGAATCATGATATTTGCAGTAATGGATAAATATACGCCCAATCCCTTTCTCAGTATCGTAATAGCGGTAAGAAATGATAATTACGGCGGCGATTTTAATGGCCGCCTGCAGTTGTCGGTTCAATGGCTCGCACACCTGACACAAAAATACCAATTGCAGACAGAGCTGGTGCTGGTGAATTACAACCCGGTACCTGAGCGCGCGGGTTTGCATACAAGTATACAATGGCCTGCGGAAAGGGATTACCTCCGAATCAACATGATCACCGTACCGGAAGCGGTGCATCTCCACTTTGTGCAACCGAAAGTACGAAAAACGGTACCCTTGTTTGAATTTATTGCCAAAAATGTCGGAATACGCAGGGCAAAAGGCCGGTTTATTCTTTGCAGCAACGCGGATATTCTGTTTTCAGAAACGTTCATAGCATTTCTGGCTACCCAACAATTGGAAAAAGGAGTGCTGTACCGCTGCGACAGGTTCGACTTTTCGCTGCATGAAAAAGATCGGCAAACGCCGGGATTCCCCTTGGATCAATTGGAACACCGGCTGCGTGCGGGCGTATTCAAGTTTTTCCTACAGGGCGGCAACTACACGCTGCGTTTCCCACGCGCCTTGTCCATCCGCGTAGCGGTGTTGCGCGGGTACAATGGCTTGCGCCGCCGCTTTTACAGCCTTGTACGGCGCATTTCGCCAAAAATCAGCGCTACTTTTTTTCTGTTTGAATGCCATTGCCACGCCAGCGGCGACATGGCTTTGCTCGATCGCGACAGCTGGCATCGGCTCCGGGGATACCTGGAGGATACCTGGATTTCAACGCATACGGATTCGCTGCATGTCGTCAGCGCCCGGGTTTCGGGTATTTCTATCGTCGTTTTACCTTACCCGGTGTATCACCAGCACCATGAAAGAAGGTATCGCTTTGACCGGCGCGACCCGGATGTGGATCGAATGTTCCAGCGGCTTTTGAACGACGTTCAAACGATGCTGCACAGCGGAAAAGCGATGCTGAATGCCGGCGATGACTGGGGAATGCCGGATCAGGCGCTGGAAGAACAAATAATATGAAACTAAGTGAAAGGGCAAAATAGCAAAGGGCAAAAAGCAATGTAAATCAATGAGTTACAGAAGGTCAGGTATTAACTAATTTTGCACACTTACTTACTCATGGAACATCAAACACAACCATATATTTCTTTTGTCGCCGCTTCGCGCAACGACGGCCACGGCGGAAACATCTTCAAACGAATGCAGTTGTTCGTCCGTGGCCTGATCGAACAATGCGAGCGGCATCGGCTCCCTGCCGAATTAATCCTCGTGGAATGGAATCCGCCCGCCGACAAGCCCCGGCTCCGCGAAGTATTGCCCGCCCCGCCGAAAGGAAGTATGCTCACCCTGCGGTATATCGAAGTGCCGCCTGACATCCACAACCGGTACAGGCGCGCAAAAGCGATCCCGCTTTTTCAGATGATCGCTAAAAACGTCGGCATTCGCCGCGCCAAAGGGAAGTTTGTGTTGTGTACAAATGTCGATTTGTTGTTTTCAGACGCCCTTTTCCAAAAATTAGCCGCTCAATCGCTCGAAACTAACACTTTTTACCGTGCCAACCGCTGCGACGTTCCCGACGAAATGGACCCCGCGTGGACGCTTGACCAGCAATTGTACTGGAGCAGCAAACACATCATACGACGCATTGGCCGCGAATCGCGTTATGCCAATATCAACCTGGAACAATTTGAATTCAACGGGAAAAGCCGTTTGAAAAAAATGGTAGCCAACCAGGCGAGTCTGATACTCAAAGCAATGTGGCCCCCTGAAAAGTGGCAATATTACCAAATGGACACCTTTGCCTGCGGCGACTTTACCCTCCTGTCGCGCGATGCCTGGATGGATATTCAAGGGTATATCGAGTTGGACCTGTATTCCATCCACATCGACAGCCTGGCGCTGATGGCCGCTGCCGCGCTGGGATACCGGCAGCATGTATTTCCACCGGAACTTTGCACGTACCATATCGACCATCCCAGCGGCTGGGAATCGATGTCGCCTATGCAAAAACTGAAATTTCTGGAAGAACGCCCGGGCATCGATTACGGGATGTTGTACGAAGCCGGGATGTATATACTAAAACATCAACAACGTTTAAACCTGAACCCGGAGGACTGGGGCTTTGCCGGGCATGATTTTGAAGAAACGGTTTTGGGACATTAAGGCAAAAGGCAAAGAGCAAAAGGCAATATAAAATCCAGGTAGCCCATAAAATGCCTTTCTGCCTTTCTGCCTTTTGCCCCTTGCCTTTTGCCTTAATGCCCTTTCAATTACTCTTTCACCACCTTCCCCGAAACACTCCCCGCCCCCGTTGTTACCTGCCAGAAATAGATACCGGGCCGTTCGCTGGCTAATGAAACAGGCAAGAGATCGCGGTTTTGTATCGTCCGGTTTGTAGCGAAAACCAATCTGCCATCGGTGCTGTAAATGTTTAAGGTGGCCTTGCCCGACATGTTTTGCAGGTCGAAAAGCATTTCGCCTTTGCTTGGATTTGGCGAAACGGTAGCGCTGAAACCAGGAGGCTCCTCCGTCGTGCTGACTTCTTCCAGGATCATATTCAGGGCTGCCAGCGCATCCACCCGTCCCCAGCCATAGGCGTTGTTGGGGCGTAGTGTGCCGTCGATGCCGCAGTTACTCGTATCTATTTTGTACACTGCGCTTTGTTCTACAATATGTTCGATCAAATCCACATTCCCGGCGAACTCGGGACGCGCGGAGAGGATGAGCGCCACCAGACCTGCCACATGTGGGCCGGCCATGCTGGTGCCGCTTAAATAATTGTAGTTGCCGCCCGGAAAACTGGAGCGAACCAACGAACCCGGCGCCGTGACATTGGGTTTGATGCGGTTGCTGCCGTCGATGGTCACCGGCCCGCGACTGCTGAAATTAGACAAGGTATCATTGAACCGGGTAGAACCGACGCTGAAACTTTCTTCAAAATAGGCGGGCGGCTCCTGGGTCGTATTACAACCGTATCTGCCAAAATTGCCATTGCTGACCACTACAACCACACCCGAAGTTTTGAGATTAACCACTGCTTCGCGTAGTAATTCATTGACTGTCAGGTCTGTACAACCCTCTCCTACGGTACAGGACCAGGAATTATTGATGACATGCGGCGCCAGCTCGGGATCGGCATTCAAACCATTCAGATCGGTGGGCGCCAGAAACCATTGGAAACATTCGAGGTAACTGGAAGGCTTGCCATTGCCGCGTTCCATATTGCGGCAGCCGATCCAGCGGGCGCCCGGGGCCACTCCAATCTGGTTGCCCATTTCATCGTCGCCGGTCATGGTGCCCATCGTATGCGTGCCGTGAAAACCATCGTCGCAGGGACTGGAAAGATTCAACCCGCAGGAGTTGACCGTGGTATCCGGGCTGAGCGGGCTGACTTCATGTATCGCGTCGTGCCAGTTATAATGGTGTGTAGCGCTGCTGTCATAAGCATTCCAGCCCCTGTACTTGCTTTGCAAAGCAGGGTGCTGCCAATCATAACCCGTGTCGGCGCCGCCAATGGTGATACCCTGTCCGGTATAACCCATGGCCCATACCAGGGGCGCGTTGATACGTTCCACGCCCCATTCAATGGCGTTGCGCTGGGTCACGACATTTTGCTCCGGCACAGGTTCCTGAAACGGCGCCCAGGGATCGATGCCGATGCTGCGCACTTCCGGCAATTCAGCCAGGAGCGCGATCAGGGACGGATCAGCCGCTTCCACCGCAATCGCATTTACCAGAAAAAAGCTATTGATCCGCGCATCTTTTTGCCGCAGCAGGCAGATGGCGCGCGCCTGCGCGCCTGCCGCTGTTTGAAGCAGTTGATGGTAAACGAAACGGGCTTTGGCCGACTTGGTTTTTATGTCCCGTGCTCCGCGCAGGTCGGCTTGTTCCTGGAAAGCAACCAGCAGGTCGACTTGTTCGCCACGCCCAAAAGCAGCCTGTACAGCGGGAGAGATTTTATGGCGCCAGTCCGGGTTTATCTGGCCGGTTACATTGGCATTAACCAGATTGCTCAGAAACAACAGCAGGAAAAGTTTCTTCATTTATTTAGAAGTTATCGGTTTATAGTTTATAGTTTATGGGTTTATAGAGTGGCTGTTATAAACCCATAAACTATAAACCTATAAACCCTTTTTTGTTTAAAACCACTTGCATTGGGCATCGCCTCTCGGTCAAACAGGTTCAAAAGTAGCCGGTATGTCAAAACGATTCCGGCTAAAATCAGCAA
>JAYSZC010000256.1:0-4888 GCA_043738235.1 Lewinellaceae bacterium
ATAGGATATTTGTGTGGAGCTGCGCTTACTTGATTTCGCGGTGTACCGTGTATCTGCGCATGATAGAGTTGTATTTTTTCAACTCCATACGATCCGGCGTATTCTTACGGTTCTTCTGCGTTACATAACGGGAAGTGCCGGGCAGGCCGCTTGTTTTGTGCTCCGTGCATTCCAGAATCACCTGGATGCGGTTGCCTTTACTTTTCTTTGCCATTGGTAATGATGTGATACTTTTATATGCTGATGACCCGTATTAAAGCGGGGCGGCAATGTTGAAATGAAATCCGTTTTAACAACCTGGCTCGTCACCGTGATAGATGATTTCACCTTTTTTCTCCAATTTTTTGATGTATTGGTACAAACCCAATTTAGAGATGGTGCGCATGGCGGAGGTTGAAACCTTCAGGGTAACCCATTCTCCCGTTTCCGGCATAAAGAATTTTTTCGTCTGAAGATTAGGATAGAATCGGCGTTTGGTCTTGCGATTCGAGTGGGAAACGTGGTTGCCTGTTATCGGTCTTTTACCGGTCAGGTCACAAATTTTAGACATTGAATTTGAATTTTAAGTGTTCTAATCGAAAAACGATTTCAAAAAATGAGCGGACTTAACCCAACTGTCGGGCGGACACACTCAAACACTTTAATCGTGGTGACTCCGAGAGGACTCGAACCTCTAACCTTCTGATCCGTAGTCAGATGCTCTATCCATTAAGCTACGGAGCCATTACGCTTTTGTTTTCGGGGTGCAAAGATAGTTTGACGCACCCCGAAAAACCAAATAAGTGTTTTAGTTTTTTTGTGTTTTGGTGTTTTAGGGTGCAATTTCTTGCTATCGGTTTATATTCAGGGCAATGTACCCCCAAAAACAAAAAAAACTAAAACACCAAAACACCTCTTTCTTTAAAATTTTGGAAATTTTTTGGAAGCGATCAATTTCCCGCGGCCCACGCTCATGACGTAGATACCTCTGGGCAGATCAGAAGCATCGTATTCAATCGAATTACCGGCAAATCGCTGTGGTGTAATTTGTTCTTCATATATCAGTTGACCGAGCATATTAAAAACCCGGAACTGGTAAGGCAGGAAGGTCGGGGTTTGAAATTCAATGCGCCATTGATTATCCGGCAGGTCTTGTACTTTCAAAATCTCCAGCGGCCCTACCAGGCCATTGCACAATTCACGGATCGCATTGACCGATCGTTCCAGATCGAGGTAGCCGCCGGTGGTGGTTACGCCTTCCTGCGTAGCGGTGGGCTGCGTATTGCTTAACATCAGATCGCGTACCCGAAGCGCGCAGGTGGCCGGCGCCTCCAGAGCATCGCTGGTAAAGGTTTCGCAGGACATACTGTACAACAGGGCAACTGCTCCGGTCACATGGGGGGCCGAAGCGGACGTGCCATTAATCTTGGAAATACCGGGCGTCATTCCCGGGCCGTGATCGAGATCGGCGGTGGTGTAGACGTCTTCACCAGGCGCGCCGAGGTCGATTGAAACAGCGCCATAACCTGTACTCAATATCCTGTCGCCTGATTTATCGACATTATTCACCGTAACAAGGTATTGGCTGGTACAACTCGTCGGCATATCGCCGTCCACATCTACATTGACATTCGCATTGGCCGTGGCGCCTATACTTAGAATACCCACTTTACCCAAAGAGTCGTAGACTGCGCACCAAATCGGATGGTCTTCGGCTCTTGCTCTGTCTACGCCAATCGAGGCATTGGTTGCCACCACAAACGCGCCTTTTGCTCCATTGGTTTGATTGTACAGGCGGCGCAAACTGCCCGTATAATAATAGGCCTCAATAATCTCGTTTTCATCTTCCACCTCGGACAGGTTTATCATTTTTACATTCCAATTGACGCCCGAAACATGGGCGAGGTTATTGCCTGCTGCGCCCATGATACCATTTATCTGTGTTCCATGTATGATATTGGTTCCAGGGTCGTCATTTTGTTTACGCGGATTCCAGCCGGCGAAATCGTCAATATAACCATTCCCGTCGTTATCAATGCCATCGTCAGGTGTTTCCTTCCAGTTCCACCAGCGATTGGGCGCCAGGTCGGGATGTGTAAAAAAAGCCCCACTTTCCAAAGCGGTTATTACAATGGTATCGCCGGCCGGTGTAAGCCCTCCGGTGGATGCGTCCCAGGCTTTCGGCGCATTGATCAGGGTCATATTGTCCTGCCGCCACCATTCCGGGTCGTTGGGTTCTGTATTGCGCTCTTTGGTGTTGAAATTGAATTGCACGGACTGGATTCCAGGATGCTTGCGGGCTGCAGTGAGTAATACGCTTGCTTCCAACGCAGTTTCATCAAATTGAAGCAAGTGAATATGCCAACCGGGCGCGGGCGTTCTTTTGAGTGAAATCGCTGCATCAGGCGAGGTTTGGCGATTCAAATCCGCCAGAACAGTATTCAGATCGGCGTTCGGCATCAATTGAACCAATATTTCACCGGAACGGCGCTCCGGCGCATCTCCCGTGGCTACGGTGCGGAGCTGCTGGGCAGCAGCGCCAAAAGTGAAACAAACGAAGGCAATAAAAAAGAGTATGCGGCAGGTCATATCGTATTGTATATTTTAATAAGGACTTCGTCAATCTTAGTTTAAATTGATTACAAATGCTTGATTATCAGCACTAATAACCAATAACTGATAACTGATAACTACTTAGAATGAGCGTTTTTGAACCTGAATAACAGGTTTAGGTTGCCCAAAGAAAGCGTTTTTTGCAAAAAAAGTTGAGGCCCTATGCCGAAAGTTTTGCTGAAATCAGTCTTAGAGGAAGGTTTCCGACAAAGATCGAAAATATTCAGGCGCATACCGGAGCCGGCTTCCGTACCAGGAAAACACCTCGCCGTCCACGATCTGAATACGCGCAGTAGGGCAGGCCTCCTGAAAAACCGCGATGTGTTTTTCGGCAAACGGATACGGTTCGGAGGATAGCAAAATACAGTCGGGTTGCGCTGCCGCCAGCATATCGAGGGTTATTTCCGGGTAACGCTCCAGATCGGCAAAAACATTTTCAAAACCCGCAATTCGCATCATTTCATGTATAAACGTACCGTTGGCAGCCACCATGTTTGGTTTACGCCAAATGAAATACGCGGCTCGTCTGGGTTGTATGGTCGATTGTTGAAGTGCATGAAAAGATGCGCTGATTTCTGCAACAAGCGCCTGCGCCATTTCCGATCTACCTGTGAGCGCTCCCAGAAGCATCATCATATTCAGGGCATCATTCAGGGTAGCAATGTCGCTCATCCAAACCGGATAACGTTTGGCCAATGCCTCTATCTGCGCTTGCTCATTTTCTTCTTTATTGCCGATAATCAGGTCGGGCTGCAGGGCAGCTATTTTGTCAAAGTCGAGCGTTTTGGTACCACCCACCCGCGCTTTGGTCTGAAACCACTCCGAAGGATGCACACAAAACTTGGTAATTCCCACCACTTCCTGTTCCAGTCCCAGGTCGAACAAAAACTCCGTTTGCGACGGCACCAGTGAGATGATGCGTTGCGGGAGAAATTGGGGCAATTTGATCTTGCGGCCCATCTGGTCAGTTATTCTTCGGAGTTGTGCGGCCATGTTGTGGGTTATCAGTTATCTGTTATCTGTTATCAGGGTTGTAACGCTTGGCTTTAGTCAATTATATAGATCAGAGTTACCACCCTGATAACTGATAACTGATAACAGATAACTAACCAGGCTACAAACCCAAAGGTATTTTTGTCCGTTTACCCAGCCAGTGAAAAAACCAGCCGGCCCACAGCGGCGGCGTGCCATTCGACCGGGCGATGCGAAAACAAGCCTGGTGGTAAGCGGGATTGTAGCGCAAAGTTCGGGGAAGCAAGTTGTAAATACGGCGGCTGCGGCGCAATAATTTTGTCAGGCGCCGTTCCGAATCCGGCCCCGCACTGATACCCAATCGCTCGCACAACGGCGCGGGCAACCAACCGGCCGCCAGCAGATCGGCCCATCTGCCGGGCGCTTTGGGGTGCCTGACAATGGCCTGCGCCATAGCCCGGCAAGCGGGTGTACTGCCCAGCAGTTCGCTGTTCAGCATTTTATCAAAATAGATACGAAATGCCTGTAAATCAGCGGGATACACAGATGCAGGAATGCCAAGCAGATGCGCTGCAGTTTTACTTTCTTCGTAAAATTGTTCGCGCCAGTCGACAGGCAGGTGTTTGTTGGGTAAGTATTCATATACCTGTAAACTCGTTTCCATAATCGTTGCGAACACCCAGAGCAGCAGTTCGGGGTTTGTGGCGGTAAATGGCACTTTTGATGCGGGCGGGCCTGCTGCAGATACGTTCGGGTATTGCCCTTTTATCCCCGAATGTATCTGTTGCAGTCGCCGGGCCGTCTGATCCGCCTGTTGTTTATCGCCAAAATAAATGGTAGCCATAGCGGCAAACGTGCGGTAGCCCCGACCAAACGGATCGGACTGAAAGCGGCTGTACTGCGCCACACCCTGCGCCACGGCCGGGTGTGCAATTTGCAACAACAACGCACGCACGCCGCCTAACAGGAAGAACGGCTCGCGGTAAAGTTGCCAGGTAATGGTGTGGGGACCGAAGTAACCGGTGGAATCCATTTTTTTGTGTTTTGTGTATGGTGTATGGTGTTTGGGGACCTCACCCCCCGGCCCCCTCTCCAACAGAGAGGGGGTGACTTCACGCTAGGCATCACTGATAGGAATACCAAACATCAAGTCTACTTTCACCGACAGAAGACAGGGAGCGAGTATCTTTTGAACACCCCCTTGTAAGAATGCCTAGCGTGAAGTCACCCCCTCTCTGTTGGCTCCCAATTACCCACAAGTTCATTGATATATTTGTCATGTGTTACAGAACTATTTACTTTCCTTATCGGCACATTGTATTTT
>JAYSZC010000257.1:0-4884 GCA_043738235.1 Lewinellaceae bacterium
TTTTTAACTGCTCCGCCGCCGTAGTCGTATCTGCCTGCGCTTTTTGAACAGCGCGTTCAATGATTTCTCTTCGCGCCGTAATACGTTCCGCCTTTTGTGCAAAGCTGTCTCGGAACAAGCGGGCATCGGCGGATAACTGGACGGCTTCGACAGCCACATCCCAGTCGCTGAGTTTAACGGAAGCGGGTGGAATGCTGTCCGGTTCTGTTTGCTGCCAGGTACGGGCGTTCATTCCTGCGGGCAACAACAACAAAAACAAAAATATCGGGAGTGCTAAACAACATTTCATATAAAAGAAGGTCTGTGATTCATGGTATAAAATGCAGGCAACGCCTACATTCGCAGCAAAAGTAGCGTTTTGCACAGGCATTTCAAATGCGTCTTTCCGGTAAGCCCCGGTGAAACGGCTGCTTCTACACAAGGAAATGTAGTGTAACACCTGTGTATAATTTTGTGTAATCTGTTCCAAATCAAATAGTTAAAAAATGAAATTTCTACTCTGTACCCTTCCCCTGATACTCTTGTTTCACAGCGCCTGCAACCGGGCCGGCGACCCAAAATCGAATACCGCAAGTATGGATATTAAACAAATCCCAGTTACTTACCCGCCCACCCGCCAGGATTCTACCGTGGCGGACGATTATTTCGGAACGATTATCAAAGACCCGTATCGCTGGCTGGAAGACGATCAAAGTGCGGAAACGAAGGATTGGGTGTCCAGACAAAACATCGTTACCAACGGTTACCTCAGCCAGATTCCTTACCGTGATAAAATCAAAAAAAGATTAGAGCAGATTTATAATTTTGAAAAATTCGGAACGCCGTTCAAGAAAGCCGGTAAGTATTATTTTTTCAAAAACGACGGACTTCAAAACCAAAGTGTGCTGTATGTCCAGGAAAACCTGAGCGCTCAGGCGCAGGTAGCCCTCGATCCCAACACGTTTAGCACAGACGGCACCGCGTCGCTGGGCGAAGCGACTTTATCCAAAGATGGCCGTTATCTCGGATACACCGTCTCCAAAGGCGGCTCCGACTGGCGGACTATTTTTGTAAAAGATATGCAGGAGGGGAAAATGCTCTCCGATCAGTTGCAATGGGCAAAATTTACCGGTTTGGCCTGGCAGGGCAACGGGTTTTATTACACCCGTTACCCGGAACCCAAAAAGGGATCGGAACTGACTTCCGTCAATCAATTGGGCGCCGTTTATTACCACCAGCTCGGCACCCCGCAGTCAGCGGATCGTTTGGTGTACACCGATAAAGCGCACCCTAACCGTTCTTTCGGCGCTGGAACTACCGAAGACCAGCGTTTTCTGTATGTCACAGGTTTTGAATCAACCAGCGGCAATGTGCTGTATTTCAAGGATTTAACAGCAAATAAAACTGACTTTACGCCTGTTTCCACGTCTTTTGAACATGATTTTACGGTTATCGACAACCTTGGAGATAAACTGTTGGTGCTGACCAACCACAAAGCGCCGAATAAACGCCTGATCCTCATCAGTGCAAACAATGCGTCGGAACAAAATTGGGAAACCCTGATACCGGAAGATAGTACCGATGTGCTGGAAAGCGCTGTATTATGCGGAGGCAGAATTGTGTGCAATTACCTGCACAACGCCTCCAACGCCCTTCGTGTATTCGGCGAGAACGGCAAAATGATCCGGGAGGTAAAACTTCCTGAAATTGGCTCTATCGGTGAGATCAGCGGCAGAAAGGAAGACTCCCAGGCTTTCTTTTCCTTTACTTCTTTCCTGCGTCCGATGACGATTTATTCGATAGATATGTCGGACTTAAATCCCCAGGTTTTTAAAGCGCCCAAATTAGATTTTAATCCTGACCTGTTTACCACGGAACAGGTTTTTTACCAGAGTATGGACGGTACCCGGGTGCCGATGTTCATCACACGCAAGAAGAATATTGCGTACGACGGCGCTAATCCGACCTTGTTATACGGATATGGCGGGTTTAATGTCTCCATCACGCCGTCCTTTTCCGCTTCGCGGGCTGTTCTTTTGGAAAACAATGGCATTTATGCCGTGGCCAATATCCGGGGCGGCGGCGAGTTTGGTGAAAAGTGGCACAAAGCGGGTACAAAATGCCAGAAACAAAACGTTTTTAATGACTTTATCGGCGCTGCCGAATACCTGATTGCCAAAAAATACACCTCCAAAGAGCGGCTTGCCATCCAGGGCGGCTCCAATGGCGGCTTGCTGGTAGGCGCTTGTATGACCCAACGCCCCGATCTTTTCGGCGTTTGTTTTCCGCAGGTAGGTGTGCTGGATATGTTGCGCTACCACAAGTTTACCATCGGCTTTGCCTGGGCGACCGATTACGGGCGCAGCGATGACAAAGAAGAGTTTCCCTGCCTGTTGAAATACTCGCCTTTGCACAACGTTAAAAAAACGGCTTACCCGGCCACGCTCATTACCACCGCCGATCATGATGACCGCGTGGTGCCGGCGCACTCCTTCAAATTTGCCGCTACGATGCAGGAATTTCAACAAGGTGGAAATCCGGTACTCATTCGTATTGAAACCAGCGCAGGACACGGGGCCGGCAAACCAACTTCCAAAATCCTGGAGGAAGCGTCAGACATTATTTCGTTTATGCTGTTTAATATGAAAATGCAAGTAATTTATTAAGTGTTTGGTGTATGGTGTTTAGTGTTTCGGGGTGCTTCGCTTTTGGCCGCCGCCCCCTAAAGCACCCCTTTCGCTTAAAATTTTAGTAAACGTAGTGCCGAACCTTGGCATTACTTTAATCCCCAGACGAATGTATCACCGCCAAAAGCCAAAAAATCGAAGCCCGCTAAGCGCTTTACACACGTTTACTAAACCTTCAAGCCCCCCCTTTCGCTCAGATTTTTAAACTTACCTAAAATTTTAAGCGAAAGGGGTGCTAAAGGGATTGGGGCGGCGGCCAAAAGCGAAGCACACTAAACACCAAACACTAAACACTCCTGTAAATTTGCTTCCTGTGTCTTTTAAAATGCGTTTCAAAAAACCAGAGCATCTGCATAAAAGTGATTTTGCCGGCGCGTGGATGTTTGTATACCAGTTTGTTGGATAATTCGGGGGGCATTTGTTCAAAAAAAGATTCCCAGTCCTGGCGTGCCTGTTCCCAGCGTTGACGTGCATCTTCCAGGGTAGCATACGCCGGCAACTTTTCGGTGCTGATGGCCGCCGGCGCTTTGAATTTAATGGGAGACGCGAGCGAGGCCCACAACAAAAAACTGCGCATACGCGCCGACCAGTTGTTGTCCTCGAATTCCGTGGTAAAACCCATTTTTTTCCGAATGTAAGACATCGAATATTCCTCGCTGAGGATCAGGTGGTGCATGGTCTGGATGGCCGACCAACCCCCATCGGAGGGTTTTCGGTTCAGGCGTTCGTCATCGTATGCAGCAAGTTCCTGCAAGAGTACCTGCACCATTTGAGAATACCGTTGATTACGGGAAATAATGGAAGATTTCATTTGATAAATAATTGATTTTCAATAATTTGTAAGTAGATTTATGAACGATTCCCGAAATCTGTTGGTGTTGTTGTGCCTGGCCTTTCAACCGTTGGTGTTATCCGGACAAGATCTGTTTCAACCCAAAAATTGCATGACGGTGATCGCCGGGGTCGGTGAAGACGTGCCTTTGCTGCTACAACGATACGGGCTTTCCGATTTTTCCTGCAACATTACCCAGTTTTTTAAAATAAATAAACTTCGGGAAGATTACCGCTTAAAAAGTGGCGCTACTTATAAATTGCCGCTTTGGGTCGTGCCCTACAATGGCAAAAGTATTCGGACGACGCTCCAGATAGACGACTGGAAAACGGCCAAACGCATCGAAACATTTAATGTAAATGCCCGGAAATCAGGCCTCCGAACAGACAATTTTATAGTAAGCAAAAAACTCTGGGTACCGTTTCACGAGATAAAATGCGAGGATACGGATGTGGCTTCTATCGCAGCAAAATCCGCTACTGCCAAACTTGTGACAGCAAGTCAGGAAGCCATTGCAGGGGAAACCAGCGCAAAAGGCAACCGGGTATTCCCGATTTTCGGCCCGAAATACGCCAAAACACCCTTGGCAAGTTCCCGTTTGAAAGGAAAGGTTTATTACCTCATCAGCGGGCACGGCGGACCGGATCCGGGCGCGCAAGGCAAACGTGCAGGGCATACCTTGTGTGAAGACGAATATGCTTATGATGTGACCCTGCGCCTGTTGAGGTTATTGGTCAGCCACGGTGCTACGGCGTACATGATCGTTCGCGATCCCAATGACGGCATTCGCGATGAAAACTTTTTATCCTGTGATAAAGACGAGTTCGTCTGGGGTAACCTGCCTATTCCGAGGGGACAAAAAGAGCGCCTGCAACAGCGTACCGATTTGATCAATCAATTGACGGCGAAACATTTACGGGCCGGACAACGCGACCAAACGGTCATCGAGATACACGTCGATTCCCGAAGCCGCGATGCCAAAACCGATGTATTCTTTTACTACCGGCCCGAAAGCCAGAAAAGCAAAGACCTGGCGCAACATGTTCACCGGACTTTCCTGGAAAAATACATGAAACTGCGCGGCCAACGCGGGTACAATGGCACGGTTTCTCCGCGCTATCTGTTTACCCTGAAAGAAACCACCTGCGAGCGGGCGGTGTATATCGAACTCGCTAATATTCGCAATGACTGGGATCAGCAACGCTTAGTCATCAAAAACAACCGCCTGGCTCTGGCCAACTGGCTTTTTCACGCGCTGACCACGCATTGATTTTCGGGTTACTTCGGAACAATTTCCGTTTTTTCACCAAAATAATGGGCAAATTTGGCCATTTCTTCCGCCAAATCCTTGTTCTGCGTCGCTTTCAGATAAGTCTGACTCAAGGA
>JAYSZC010000258.1:0-4878 GCA_043738235.1 Lewinellaceae bacterium
CGGAAAACTTTGACGAACTAAACTACTTCCGCTTTCGCCTTTTTATACACTGGAACCGTCGAGCAGGGTTCTCCGAACATGATACTTAGCGCAAGTGGCTGCAAGAGTCGGGTAATTTCAAGATATGCGGCCGGTGGCACGGGTTTGTCGCTGCAACCTTTAATCACTATGCGTTTGCCTTCATATTCACTCAAATCGAGCCGGTTGAGTTGTTTCAAAAAAGCAGTTTCCACAAATTGCTCCGGTGTGGTTTGCGCCATATCATGGACGTACGGCGCAGCATGGGCAGCAACCAGCATATAGGCCCACATGGGAATAATGGCGTCGGCAGAGCAGAACACCGCAAGGTTTTTTCCCCGGTATTGCTCCCAATCGAGGTTTTTAAGCGCTTCCCGGAAATCTTTCTCCTTCAGGATCAACTCCATAAACAGGTAGTTCTTCAGGTCGAAGGCTACGACTTCTCCTTCCGGGTAAAATTCTTCCAGGTCGATGGTGACAAGGCCGCTCCCGGCTACACGATTTACAAGTTCCATGTTAGAGAGTGAATAGAAGTGAGAAGTGAGAAGTGAGAAGTGAGAGGTGAGATTAAATGATTACCAATGCTTTATAAACCATAAACATGTTCAACCGCTCAACTTTCAGTATGAGATTCTTCTAAAGTTGGGATTTCGCCGACTGTATTTTCAATATCTTTAAAATCCTTGGGTTTGGGGAGATCCTG
Source organism: Lewinellaceae bacterium (assembly GCA_043738235.1). Classification (GTDB taxonomy): domain Bacteria; phylum Bacteroidota; class Bacteroidia; order Chitinophagales; family Saprospiraceae; genus M3007. The sequence goes on from JAYSZC010000258.1 coordinate 722, forward strand.
GATATTGTTGATGCCGAGGTAGTCCATAAACTTATCCGTGGTGCCGTACAACAAGGGTCGTCCGGGGCCGTCACTCCGACCGGCTATAAAAACAAGTTCTTTTTCCAAAAGTTTTTGCAGGGCATAATCACAGCTCACGCCGCGGATTTCTTCCAGTTCGGATTTGATGACCGGCTGTTTATAGGCAATCAGCGCCAGCGTTTCCAGGGCGGCTTGCGAGAGGCGTTTTTTGGTGGTTTGTTTCAGGTGGATAGCCACGGTATTGTGGTAAGCACCTTTGGTCAGAAACTGGTACCCGCCGGCTATTTCCACCAGTTCAAAAGCATAAGCCTCCTGCCGGTATTTTTCCTGCGTTTGCGCGATCAATGCCTGGATGTCGCTGAGCGCCACCTCGTTTTGCATACTTTCGTCGAGCACGGATTTAATGTCTTCCAGTGCAATGGCCTGCGGAGCTGCGAAGATCAGGGCTTCGATATGTTGTTTCAGGAATTCCATAGTGGGGCAAAAGTAGCCATTTGGTTCATAGTTTATGGGTTTATAGTTTATAGGTTTATGGTTTATAGAGCAGCAACCTATAAACTATAAACTATAAACCCATAAACTATAAACCCTCACTAGTACTTCATAATCACCTCCTGGTACAATTCATTTTGCAAACCCTTCACCTGCATCGTAACGATGGGGCGATCGCCTTCCCAGCGGACTTTGAGGATGCCGAAATTGCGCTTCACGATCATATCGCCCACGCGAAATTTATTCGGTTCGCTGTTGCTGCTACGGATATGGGTCAGTCCGCTGGAGGTAAAATCATACAGCGGATAAGGCAATCCCTGCAGATCCATTTTGGAAATTTCAGCCATGTGCCGGTCGCCGGTAAGCAGCAACAGGTTTTTGGGTTGTAATTTAGTGATAAGGGTAAGCAGGCGTTTGCGCGAAGCGGGGAAGTTGCCCCATTTTTCATAACCGTGTTCATCCGGCAATATCTGGACACTGGAACAGAGCAGGTTAAGGTTGGCTTTGCTGTTTTTAAGTTCCTGTTCGAGCCATTTCCATTGTGTTTCCCCCAGGATATCGCCTTGCGGGTTGGGCAGGTAACGTCGTTTTTTGGTAGAGTCGGCGGAAAGCGAATCGCGGAAATAGCGCGTATCTAAAATGATGATTTTGATGCGCTGGTCGCCTCTGCCAAACGTATAAGACTGGTAAGCGCCTTCGCGTTTGCGCACCGGATTATTGCCGGGCACATCCAGGAAATCCAGCAGGCATTTTTTGGTGCCTTTTTTTGCTGCCAAATACCGGTCGCCGTCGTTTTTGCCATAATCGTGGTCGTCGTAAATACCGAGTACCTGCGTTTTGGCGCGCAGTTTTTTATAGTCCGGGTTGGTTTTGAGGATTTTGTACTTAGCGGCCAACGCTTTCGTATTGGTCGTGTCGGCATAAATAATATCGCCCAACCAAATCCATAATTGAGGGTTGTTTGCATTGATGTGTTCCCACATGGTCTGTGGCTTATCCATCTTGTTGCAGGAACCGAAAGCAATAACCATAGGCGCCGACAGGGTGTCGATCGGCTTTGGCTTATAGGCTTCAATATCAAGATTTTCAGCACTTTCGGCGGCTTCGGGAGCCTCTTTCGGCGTTAAAACAGCCTGTTCTTTGGATAGTTTGGAAGGAACCGGCTTGAGTTTTGTTTTACCATCTTGTGCAAAAAGAGCAGCCGTACAGAAGATGGCGACAAAAGCCGTGGAAAACAGATTTCTAAGTGTCATGTAATAGAAGGAAATAAATAATTCAGCGTTGTTTGCAGAAAGAAAAACGCCGAAAGCCTGAAAATCGTACGTGCATTTATTTTTACCTGCATAACTAAGTAAAAGTGCAAAATCGCAAAGGGCAAAAAGCAATGTAAATCAATGAGTTACAGAAGATTTAGTCTTAACTAATTTTGCACGACTACTTAATGCACATTAGTGACGAAAAAGTGCAGGTTTGTCTCAAAATTAATGCCACGAACAACCGTTTAAGCCTGAATAACATCTCTACATTTACTTTTTCCGCACCGTCGGGCCGATACTCAAAAAATATAGCCATGTTCACAAAAATTACGACCGGATTATTCACGCTGCTGCTCTTCGTCGCCTGTACGTACACCCTGAAAGTAAAAGACGGCAGAACGGCCTACGAACGCAAACAGTTTTCCGTAGCCGCTCCCATGCTGGAAAAAGAATTCGCCCGCGTCAAAACGCGCAATGAAAAAGGGCAAATCGCCTATCTGTTGGGCGACTCCTACCGCCGCATAGGCCGTGATGAAAAGTCCCTGCAATGGTTCAAAACGGCATACGACAACAATGGCGGCGCCGAAGCGCTGAAAGCATACGCTTTTGCGCTCAAAAAAATGGAGCGCTACACGGAAGCCCGCGAAGCATTCAAAAATCTCGGCATCGAAATCGGTTCGCCTTACGAATACCGCAAGGAAATAACCGCCTGTAATGTGGCGGAAGGCTGGCTCAAAGAATTGCCCACCAACGGCTGGATGGTGCAGACCACTTCTTTCAACAGCAGCCAAAACGATTTTGCCCCGGTGCTGGCGCCCGATGGCCGCCTGGTGTTCAGCAGCGACCGGAGTATGAGTACCGGCGAAGAAAAATACAACTGGACCGGCAACCGGTTTATGGATATTTTTATCGTCGATCCCAACAATGCCAGCCCACAAGTATTTGACAATCAGTTAAATACGGAAAACAACGAAGCAACGCCTTGTTTCAACAAATCCGGCAATGAAATCTTTTTCGTTCGGGCAGTCGGCGCATATAAAGGCGACGATGCGTACAATAAAATTTATACGGCCAGCCGGATGTCCGACGAAGGCGGCTGGAGTACGCCTGCGCCACTGCCTTTCCAAAAGGAAAAAGTTAACTACGTACACCCCGCACTCAGCGCCGACGGCAATACGCTCTATTTCGCCGGCAACGACCCCGAAGGCTGGGGCGGTTTTGATCTGTACGCCTTGCAGCGCAGCAAATCGGAAAGCGGCTGGGATGAACCCCGTTTGCTCACCCGCGCCATCAATACGCCCGGCAATGAACTGTTTCCTTCTTTCGATGCGGATACCTTGTACTTCGCCTCCGACGGACTTACCGGCATGGGCGGACTCGATATTTTTCGCACATACAAACTCGAACGCAATACCTGGGCGCCGCCGATCAACCTGAAAGCGCCCGTCAACAGCGGCGCCGACGATTTCGGCCTTGCCATGACGCCGGGCAAAAACGCCGCCGCCCGCCAACCCGGCGACCTGATCCGAAGCGGCTTTTTTACCTCCAACCGTTCCGCCGAAACCGCCCGCGGCGGCGACGATATTTTCCGCTTTGAACAAAAAGTGCCGCCGCCCAAACCGCCCAAAGTAGATACCATCGATACTAAGTCGATCGTGTACAAAATGATCCTGGAAGTGTACGTTTTGGAAAAAATCCTGACAGATCCGGCTGACCCTAACAGTAAAGTGCTGGGCCGGAGGCCCCTGCCTGGCGCGAGCGTTCAGATCGACGCCGGTAAAAAACCACAAACGGTAACGCTGAAAGAGGAAGGTTTCCACAAAATGGAACTTGCGGAAAATACAGATTATCAGTTCAGCGCAGCGCTGGCGGGCTACCTGGCCAATTCCGCAAAATTCAGCACCAAAGGCATGGCAAAAGACCCCGCCAATCCGGTGCAAACGTATGAACTGGAAATCGTGCTGGACAAGATTTACCGCGACCGCGAAATCGTACTGGAAAACATCTACTACGACTACGACAAATGGGATATCCGCCCCGACGCCGAACCGACGCTCAACCGGCTGGCGGAAGTGCTGCGCCAAAACCCGACCATCCGCATCCAACTCGGCAGCCATACCGACTGCCGCGGCAACGATTCCTATAACTCCACGCTCTCCCAGCGCCGCGCGGAAAGCGCCGTCAATTACCTGATTACCAAAGGCATAGACGCCGACAGATTAGGTGCCGTGGGTTACGGCGAAACCCAACCCGCCGCCGATTGTATCTGTGTACGCTGTACGGAAAATGAACACCAGACGAACAGGAGAACGACGTTTAAGGTAGTTGAATGATAGGAATGAGGGATGAGGGATGAGGGATGAGGGATGCCGAGCGTGATGTCCGACA
>JAYSZC010000259.1:0-4877 GCA_043738235.1 Lewinellaceae bacterium
CAAACCATCAAACCTTTCAAACTATCAAACCTTTTCAAACCTTCAAAATATGAAAAACACCCCCATTCGCATTGGCATTATCGGAGGAGCCGGCTACACAGGCGGTGAACTCCTGCGTATTGTGCTCCAACATCCGCAGATCGAAACGGTGTTTATTCACAGCAAAAGCAACGCAGGACGCCCGGTCGCTTCGGTGCACCGCGACCTGAGCGGCGATACTGACCTGTGCTTTTCCGCTGATTATCAAACAGATGTGGATGTCTGGTTCCTCTGTGTCGGTCACGGTGAAGCGCAAACCTTGCTCAACGGTATGGAACTGCCTGAAACGCTGCGGATCATAGACCTGAGTCAGGATTTCCGGCCGGCAGCCCGGGCGCAACAGGGCAATCGCCGGTTTGTGTACGGGCTGCCGGAGTTGAACCGCCCGGCCATTCAATCGGCCGCAAACATTGCCAATCCGGGTTGTTTTGCCACGGCCATTCAACTTTCGCTGCTGCCGCTGGCACAGGCCGGTATGTTGCAAACCGTTCATGTCACAGGCATCACCGGGGCTACCGGCGCGGGTCAAAGCCTGCAGGCTAATCAGCATTTTGCCTGGCGCGCCAACAACATTTCCGCTTATAAAACGCTGAACCACCAGCACCTGGCCGAAATCAATCAGTCGCTGGGGCAGCTCTCGGGACAGCCTCCTGCGCCTGTGCATTTCATTCCCTGGCGGGGCGATTTCACACGCGGTATTTTTAGCAGCGCCTGTACCACTTTGGAAGGCAGCCTGGAAGACGCCCATCAATTATTCGAGGATTTTTACCGTTCCCATCCTTTTACACATGTCAGCCGGGAACCCATTGATCTGAAACAGGTGGTCAATACCAATAAATGCCTGTTGTTCCTGGAAAAGCAGGGCAATCAATTAGTTATTCATGCCGCCATCGACAATTTGCTGAAAGGCGCCAGCGGACAGGCGGTGCAAAATATGAACCTGATGTTCGGCCTGGAGGAGACGAGCGGGTTGCGATTGAAGGCGATCAACTTCTGATTTTTTCACCACATAAGGCACATAGATGCAACTATTCGACGTTTACCCGCTACAAGATATTACCATCGCCAAGGCTAAAGGCGCCTGGATATGGGATGCGGAAGGCCGCAAATACCTCGATATGTACGGCGGACATGCTGTCATTAGCATCGGCCACACCCACCCGCATTATGTAAAAAGGGTAACGACGCAGTTGAAAAAAATCGGATTTTATTCCAATTCCGTGAAAATGCCCATTCAGCAGGAACTGGCTGAAAAACTGGGGAAGCTGTCCGGAAAGCCTGATTATCAACTGTTTTTGTGCAATTCGGGTGCGGAAGCCAACGAAAACGCTTTCAAACTCGCCTCCTTTGCCACAGGCCGAAAAAAAGTGGTGGCGTTTAAAGGCGCTTTTCACGGTCGCACTTCCTTAGCAGTATCGGCTACCGATAACCCCAAAATTATCGCGCCGGTCAACCAGACCGACCATGTGATTTTCCTGCCCTTCAACGATCCTGTCGCCCTGGAGCGCTGCTTCAGCGAGCAGGGCGCCAACATTGCGGCGGTTATCACGGAAGGTATCCAGGGTGTGGGTGGCATACATGTTGCCGGCGATGCATTTTTGCAAAAAATACGAAGTCTCTGTGATACGCACGGCGCCCTGTTTATTGCCGACAGCGTGCAATGCGGTTACGGGCGAAGCGGTCGTTTTTTTGCGCATGATTTTGCCGGCGTGCAGGCCGATATATACTCCGTAGCCAAAGGTATGGGCAATGGATTTCCAGTGGCAGGCATCCTCATCGCCCCGCATCTGAAACCCTGGCACGGTATGTTGGGCACCACATTCGGCGGCAACCCGCTGGCTTGTGCCGCTGCATTGGCTGTTTTGGAAGTAATTGAAAATGAAAACCTTATGACAAACGCCGCTGCAATCGGACAATACCTGATGGACGAATTGCGCCAACTACCGGGCATCCGGGAAGTGCGCGGCCGGGGGCTGATGATCGGAATTGATCTGCCTGAAGAATTCACATCTTTAAGAAAGGAGTTGTTGATGAAAGAACGTGTTTTTACGGGTGAAGCAAAGCCAAATGTGATCCGGCTGCTGCCTTCGCTGGGTATTACGCGGGAAGAAGCGGGACTGTTTTTGAAAAAACTCATCGCAGCAGCGTCACGTCTCCGTGCGCCACTTCCAGCGCGCCATCGCCCCGCCGCCATTTAATAACATATACGTACACATCGGAAGGCGCTTCATTGCCGTCTACACGGCCATCCCACCGGGCATTCGGCTCTTCACTGGAGAACACCTTTTCTCCCCAGCGATTGTATACTTCCATACTTTCAACAGTCACGTCGCCACCCAGAATAACAAGCCCGAAGGTATTGTTGAATTCATCATTACCGGGTGTAAATGCATTCGGAATGACCACAACCGGTGGCAATACCGTCAGCGAGAACGTATCGGAAGAAACGCAACCGTTGGGGGATGTGGCCACCACGACATAGGTGAACCTGGCGCTGTCCTGCGTGGAGGGTACAGCACTATAGCTCTCGCCGGAACCGGAAGCCGCGCCGTTTTCAAACCATTGAAACTGGAAACCGGACAGGCTTTGCGAAGGCGTTACAATGGCCATGAGTTCCAGCGGTGTACCGACATAAATGCGGTTGGTATCGGGGGAGGCTTCGATCCGAACGTCGAAATTAGGCACCACCGTCACAGTCACCGTTTCCGTTAAAATACAACCGTCACCGTACGTGTAGAGCAGGTTGTACGTAGTTGTATTGGCAGGTGAAACCGAAATGGAAGGCATCGTACCGCCAGGCGTCCAGAGATAAGTACCTGTTGCTGAGCCTGTTGCGGTAAGCGTTGTGTTCAAGCCCTGACAAAGGGTAATATCCGGGCTGGCAGTCAGCGTAACGCCGCTGAAAACCACAATAGCCACACTTTCCGTACGCACACACTCTCCGAGTGTAGCAGTCACGCTATAAGTGGTGGAAACTGCCGGCGTCACCGTAGGACCACCCGCTGTAGAACTGAAGCCCCCCGGCGTGCCTGTCCAGGAATAGGTAGCGCCCGGCGTAATGGTCGAGTTCAAGGTGACACTCTCCCCCGGACAAAGTTCTTTATCCGCCGGGAAAGTCAGCTCCGCTCCCTGGCCTTGTACATTCACCAGAATGTCATCCGTTAGGGTACAATTGTCGCCAAAAGTGTAGGTCACCGAATACGTGGTGGTGACCGCAGGATGTACGACAATGGCTTGCTGCGTAGCGCCAGTACTCCAGAGGTAGGTACCCGGCAAATTGCCCGATGCCGAAAGCGGCGTACTGAAATTGGAACAAATCGTTGTGTCGCCATCTGTAGTAAGTGTGCCATTGGCGACCGTCACCGTCAGCGAGGCCGTCACTGCACATCCATTGGTTGCCTGCATGGTGTAAGTGGCTGTTTGCGTCGGGGTAATCGTTGGTTGTGCTACTGTTACCGTGCCGAAAGCGGGGTCGGTGGAAGTCCAGGAGTAGGTAGCGCTGGGATCATTGATCAGATTCAGCGTGATAGACTCGCCGCCGCAAAGACTCACATCGTCCGGGAACGCATAGGCCGGCGGATTGGTCACATTGACCGTAGCGGATATGCTGGTCGGGCATCCGTTAAACATGCCGGTGGCCGTGTAGGTCGTCGAAGCCGGCGGGGTAGCCACCGGATTGTTGCAATCCGTACAGGAAAGTCCGGTTTCAGGCGACCACATAATTTCTTCCACGCCGGCGGGCACTGTGAGATTCAGGGTGACACTTTCACCGAGACACAGGTTGCTGACAGGCGGCACTACCGTCAGCGGGGGCGGCTGCACCACATTGACCAATGCAGAATCGGTACTGACACAGGCGCCGTTGGTGGTTACCCTGGTGTAGGTGATGGTATCGTCGGGCTGCACCACCATGTTAAACAAACTATCCGGCGTCAGTTGTCCCGTTGCCGGCGTCCATAAAAATTCAATGTTGGGAAATTCGGCAGGCTCATAAGTAGTCGATTTCAAAATAACCTGGCTACCCTGACAAATCGTTGTATCGGAGGGAAGAATGTCCAGTTCAAGCGGTAAACTATCGACAATGAAATATACGGACTGCGTTTTGATACAACCCGGAATGGACACGGTAGCCGTGTACAATATTGTTTCATTAGGCGTTGCTACCACGGATGCGCCGTTGGAACTGATCTGGAGTCCTGAGAGCGGCGTCCAGACAATCGGCGTGCCTGCGGGCGTCGCAGTAGCCTGGATCGGCACGGAGGTACCGAGGCATATCTGTAACGTATCTTCCACATTTAATTGCAGGCTAATATTAGATACATCTACATTGACCGTACGCGTTTCTACACAACCCGGATTGGACGCTGTGAGTACGTAAGAAGTCGACTGCTGCGGCGTAGCAGTCGGATTGGCAACATTGGCTGCGCTGAGCGAATTATCTGCAGGCGTCCAGGCATATTGTACCCCATTTTCCGGGTCGGTAGTACCCAGCACCACACTTTCTCCCTGACAGATCAGGGTATCGCCTTGCACGGCAAGGACGGGAGGCTGGTAAATCGAAATGGTGACACTATCGAAAGACGATACGGGGCAGGAACCATTGACAACCTCCAGGTAATAGGTAGTTGTTACCGTTGGCGTCACCGACGGGTTGGACGTTTCATCGGTGAATCCGGCGGGTATGGAAGCCCAGGCGTAAAAAGTTGCGGCTGTAGGCGGCCCGCCAAGACTGACTGTTGTGCCTGCGCATACTGCCTGATCATCTGCGATGGTGTACTGCGGCTGCTGCCCGTTGACGACCGTGACCTGGATCGTATCCGTTTGTACACAATCAGGGG
>JAYSZC010000260.1:0-4874 GCA_043738235.1 Lewinellaceae bacterium
TTGCAGTACAAAACCCGGCTGTACCTCTGCTCCGGCAGCAAAGACGCCAAAACACCCGGTCAGTCGCTTTTTGCAGCCCGCTGGATCGATGCCCTGCGCGCAGGCGGCGACGATGGTATCCTGACAACCAACGACTTGCAGTTCCACCTCGGCAAAATCCTGAAACCCAAGTACGACTGGGGTAAGTTCAAAGGCCACGACGGCGGCGATTTTGTGCTGGTGCGGAAAAATGCCTGCGGCGCCGTTTCCAACGACCGCGACGGCGACGGCATCCCGAATGCCCAGGACAAATGCCCCGACCAGTATGGCGTAGCCGCCAACAACGGCTGCCCGCCTGCAGAACCCGGCGGCAGCACAGCGCTGGATGCCGACCTCGACGGCATCCCAAACGCCACGGATGCCTGCCCCAATGAATTCGGCGCCGCCAAAGCCAACGGCTGCCCCGATGCCGACGACGACGGCGTGCCGGACCAAAGCGACAAATGCAAATACGCCGCCGGCCTCGCCCGCTGGGAAGGCTGTCCGGATACCGACGGCGACGGCCTGCCCGACAATACCGACCGCTGCCCCACGCAGAAAGGCGCCGCCGCCGACAACGGTTGCCCGCCTGCCGACCGCGACAACGATGGTGTGCCGGATAAAGTGGACAAATGCCCCGACCAGGCCGGAAAAGCAAACCACGAAGGTTGCCCCGACCCGGTAGAAGATAAACCCGCCGATGGTTTTGTGCTGGTACGGGGCGGAAAATTCACCATGGGAAGCCCCGCAACGGAAGCCGACCGAAGCGACGATGAAACACAGCATGACGTCACGCTTTCCGATTTCTATATCAGTCCGTACGAAGTCACCCAAAAACAATGGAAACAGGTGATGGGCACTAACCCCTCCACCGCTTCTAAAAACTGCGATGAGTGCCCGGTGGAAAACGTGAGTTGGAACGAAATACAGGACTTCCTGAAAAAAATAAACGCCCAAAATACCGGACGCGCCTACCGCCTGCCCACCGAGGCCGAATGGGAATACGCCGCCCGGGGCGGCGGCAAAGCCGTACTGTTTGGCAACGGGGAAAATATCGCCGATCCGAAAGAAATTAATTTTGATGGCAGCGCTTCTTACAAAAAATCCTATTCGGTTGCCGGCGAATACCGTGCAAAAACCGTTCCGGTGGGTAGCCTGAACAGCCCCAACGCCCTGGGCCTGCATGATATGGCGGGCAATGTATGGGAATGGTGTAGTGATTGGTACGGCGCTTACACTTCAGGAAATCAGACCAATCCGATCGGACCTGCCACTGGCTCCGACCGCGTGTTACGCGGCGGGTCGTGGTACAACGGCCCGCGGCATTGCCGTGTGGCGAGTCGCGGCAACGACGCACCCGGTGTTCGCTACAGCTACGTGGGCTTCCGTCTTGCCAGGACAAAGTAACCCTTTGATTTTTTTACCCTTTTACCCTCGGGCGTACCGCCGAACCCTGTTCGGCGTCTCGATGGCCGGCGTATCGTCGCACAGCACAGGGTTCGGCGGTACGCCCTGCACCCGTAAAAGTCTTGCTACACAATATTGCCATATATAGGCGCAGCATATATAGCGTATATATAAACGCGTAGCGCTGATGTGTTGCCGCTGTTTGTATATATGGGGAAAACAGGGTAGTATATATATGTGAATGGGCATAAAAAACGGTGCGGCCTTCGCAGCCGGCCAAAACCGGAAACTACCGGACGCACCGCGTAAAAAAATATTCGTCCCGGCTCATTAGGCCAGGAGCAGGACAAACGGCTGGACAGAAAGTAGCCACACCTGCCGCATCCGTAAAGGCGGCAGGTGTGGGCGGGTTTTCCTGTATTGGCAAGGCGGAAGCCCACGTTGTTGTTGCGATTACCGGGTGCGTTGTTGTTGCGATTCGCCACACGGCAATTCTGCGGGTTGTTGTTCCACGACCCGCCGCGTAACACGCGGTTGGAGCCTGATGCCGGTTGCCCGTTTTCGTAATAGGTAGCACGGACTTTAGGCCGTCGGGAAAAGCGCCTTTTAAGGCGCTTGGAACGGGCATGAATGCCCTTGTCCCGACGGCCTAAAGTCCGTGCTACCGCCTGTGTAACGCACGGCGCAGCGGCGCGAGTTCCGGGTAAAAAGACAGCATCGCCCAATAACTGTTCATGCTGTGTAAAAACGACTGCTCGTCCAATTCACCACAAACCAATTGTCGTTCGCGCAATTCCATCCTGCGGGTAATACGGCGCAGGTTTTCTGTCCGCAGGCGGATGATACCAGGGAAAATCCGCTTGCCGAGAAAAGGCAGGCCGTTTTGTCTGCTGTTCTGGAAAGTGGAGGCAGGCTTCAGTCGCAGCAGCAATTTTGTCCATAAAAAGTCTTCTGTATCTTCGCGAAGCGACTGGAGGCGTTTTTTATCATTTTCAAACAATACAAAATCGTCCATATAGCGCACGTAGCCGCGCACGCCGCAATGGTCTTTCAGAAAATGGTCGAGCGGGTCTAAATAAACATTGGCAAAAAACTGGCTGGTGCGGTTACCGATAGGTAACCCACAAGCATCCGTGCCGCCATGTCGGATAATTTTTTCGCAAACCTCCAGCAATTGGCGATCTTTTATTTTTCGGGACAAAATATTAATCAAGATGTCATGGCTTACAGAATCGAAAAATTTTTCGACATCAGTTTTAAGAAAAAATACATGATCCCGCAGGAAATATTGCGCTCTGAAAACCGCAGCATGAACACCTTTCCCCTTGCGTGTAGCAAAAGAATCAGCAATGAAGGTTTTTTCAAAAATGGGTTCCAGCACGTTGACCAACGCATGGTGTACCACACGGTCTCGGAAATGCGACACTGCTATGGTGCGGTGTTTGGGGTCGAAAATATCAAAATATCGAAAAGGTTGTGGCAGCCACAGGCCACTTTCCAACTCCGAGCGCATTGCGAATAGTTCTTTTTCCAAATCCAGGAAAAAAAGCGCCGACTCGGTGGTACGACCACTGCCTCGCCGGGTTTTGCGCCATGCGAGCAGCAGGTTTTGAAAACTGCAAAATGCCCGAAAAAGATCGCCTACTCTTTGCATGATTTGATCCAGCCGCCGCACATCCGTCCTGCGGTATTGATTTCTGTTTGAATAAATTCATATTGCACCGCACTGAGATAACGCCTGTCATGGCAAAGTCGTAGCAGTAGACGAAGTTTTTCAAAATGCAGGTTTACGCGAGTAAGCAAAAGGCGCTTTTCTTTAGAATACGATGCTTCAGTGAGCAATTCGAGGGCTTCGACAGCAAGGCCGGCAATGCGCCCGGCAATGGTAAAGCGGGTTTGCTTTGGAAAGCGGTCGCATTTATCCAGAAGCCAGTCGGTCGTGCGGTACCAATGTTCGAGTAGTTGCGGTGCGCTCATGTTCCATGGTAGAATTGATGGACTAATGCGGTAACAGCCTGCCCGTATTTCTCAATTTTTGCTTTTCCGAAGCCTTTTACCAAATGGCAGTTTTTTGAAAACCAAAACCCAAACAAAAAGGGAGGTTCTTAAAGTTCCATACATGTGTACTGTCTTATATATATACGACCCAGTTTCCCCTATATATACAAACTGCGGCAACACATCAGCGCTACGCGTTTATATATACGCCATATATGCTGCGCCTATATATGGCAATATTGTGAAGCAAGGCTTTTACGCGTGAAGTACCGGGCCGCCGAACAGGGTTCGGCGCTACGACCAAGGGTAAAAGGGTAAAAAAATCAAAGGGTTACTTTGTCCTGGCAAGGCGGAAGCCCACGTAGCTGCCGCGATCACCGGGTGCGCCGTTGCTGCGATCCGCCACACGGCAATCCTGCGGGTAGCTGAACCACGACCCGCCGCGACACACGCGGCTGGAGCCTGACGAAGGCCCGGTCGGATTGGTCTGCGCTCCGGTGGAATAAGTACCTTTCCAGTCGCTACACCACTCCCAGACATTGCCGGTCATATCGAAGAGGCCGAACTCATTGGCATCGAAAGAGCCAACGGGAGCAGTAAAAACATACCCATCTGAATAACCTTCGAAGATCGTCCAATCTGAAAATTTCTTTTTGGCCGTTTCATCGGTTACGTTACCACCTTTCCTTCCCGATGGGCTACCATTTCCCCAGCTGTATTTGGTGTGTTTTGCCCCGTTTCCGGCAGCATACTCCCATTCCGCTTCGGTCGGCAAGCGGTAGAAGCGGCCGGTTTTTTGGCTGATCCATTTGCAATATTCGGTGGCGTCGTTCCAACTGACACTAATTACTGGGTGTTTTTCAGAAGCGGGTTTGCCTTCGGGGTCGTGCCGCCAATTTCTTCCGGAGATGTTTTTCCATTCCGTTTCTTCATAGCCGTAACTGCTTCCTTCTTTTTCCGCATCCGTCTGGTACCCGGTAGCATCTACAAAAGCCTTAAATTCGGCTACCGTCACCTCATATCTGGAAAGATAAAAATCGGAGACCGTCACCGTGTGCACGGGTTTTTCGTCGCTTTCTCCGTCTTCACTGCCCATTTGGAAAGTGCCGCCACGAATCAGTATTAAATTATCCGTTTTTTTCAGGGCTTCTATCCCTGCCGTCGCTTCGGAGCGGTGTTGTCCGTAAGGAAAATCGGCGAGGTATTTTCGGTAAGCAGCAACCGTATTGGCTGCTTTAGCGGCTTTCCATGCCGAAAGGTCGCGGGCCAGGGCGCCGTCGTCCGGTCCGCCTGCGCCGCAGGCATTTTTGCGCACAAAAACAAAGTTACCGTCTTCTTCGTGTCCTTTAAAAGAGCCGAATTCCGGCTCGGGGCTTTCTATTTTCCCCAGCCAGGTCTCCAGGTCGCGTTTGCGCAGCACGCCGCCTTCACCACCTGCCCGCAGGGCTTCG
>JAYSZC010000261.1:0-1995 GCA_043738235.1 Lewinellaceae bacterium
ACTTGGCCCGCCGCCGCTGGCGTGCGCCAGGCGTATTCCCATCTGCGCCAGGTATTTGCTCGTTCATCGCCAAGCAACCGCGAGGCAGCCCAAGTTCGGCCGTTGTCGCTGCTGATTTCGACGCGCGTAACGTTCGCCTCGCCGGACCAAGCGACGCCGTGAATGCGAACCGGAGTGTTCGGCGCAAGGCGCTGCATCGGCGTTGGGCTGACGATCAGCGACTTCACCTGCATCTCGGTGATCGGCGTGACCGTGACCAATCCCTGCCGGCGTTCGTAGATGCTGTAATCGATATGCTTTTGAGTAACCCCCGCGCTTTAGCCGGGGGAAATGAACGGGACAAACTCAACGGGGTTTTAACCCCAGATCACTCATTTTGGGTTAAAACCCATCTGTGTTTGGTTTCTTCGATTCCCCCGGCTAAAGCGCGGGGGTTACTCAAATCGTGAATTTGTTTTTTAAGCGTTACTAAGTAGGTGTGCAAAACATTCAAACCTAAGTATTTATCGTTTTTTTACGATAAATTTTTACCTCAGATATTGCATCTTTAAAAATTCATCGTATTTTTGCGATGAATTTAAAACAACACCACATGGGCGTCCATAAAAAAGAAGGTTTTGCACCGGAAGATCAGCAGTTGGCCGAAATGGCCAAAGCGCTGGCCCACCCTGCCCGCATTGCCATCCTGAAAGAGTTGGCCAAACGGGATTCCTGCATCTGCGGCGAAATCGTGGAAGTGCTGCCCCTGGCGCAAAGCACCGTTTCGCAACACCTGAAAGAACTACTCCAGGCCGGACTGATCAGCGGCACGGTGGACGGCGTAAAATCATGTTATTGCATCAACTGGAAAGCCTTCGGGCAAATACAAATTTTGTTCTCCGTTTTTTTCAACAACGCCGTAGCTGACAACCAGAAATGCTGCTAACTAATTAAAAAGCAAAATGCAAAATGCAATTTAACCCATTGATCTACATTGCTATTTGCCATTTGCAGTCTTGCCCATTTACTTAACGATTAATTTCTTTGTAAATGCTTGATTATCAACACTGATAACTAATAACAAATAACTGATAACGAATTATGAATCATACAGAATCCATCAAATCCATCGTCCGCGAGAAATATTCCAGCATCGCCGAACAGGACAAAACCACCAATGAAACCACCTGTTGCGGCATGGGCGCACAGGGCGGCACCTACACCATCATGTCCGACAGTTATGCCCAATTGGAAGGATACAATCCCGATGCCGACCTGGGTCTGGGCTGCGGATTGCCGACGCAATTTGCCCACATCCAGCCGGGCCAAACCGTGCTCGATCTCGGTTCCGGCGCAGGCAACGACTGCTTTGTAGCACGTGCTGAAACCGGTGAAACCGGCAAGGTCATCGGTGTGGATTTCACGCCCGCCATGATCAGCCGCGCCCGCGCAAACGTTGAAAAATTAGGTTATAACAACGTCGAATTCCGCCAGGGCGACATCGAAGACCTGCCTGTAAGCGACCATTCGGTCGACGTGGTGGTCAGCAACTGTGTGCTCAATTTAGTGCCTGACAAAGCCAAAGTGTTCAGCGAAATAGTCCGTGTACTGCGGCCCGGCGGGCATTTCAGCATTTCCGATGTCGTGTTGTCGGGCGGATTGCCGGAACAATTAATCGGCGCAGCCGAAATGTACGCGGGTTGTGTTTCCGGCGCTATCCAGCAGGAAACGTACCTCGACCTGATCCGGGAGGCAGGTTTTGAAAACATCACGGTTCAAAAACAAAAACCGATTCTGATTCCCGACAATATTCTGTTGGAATACCTCACTCCGGCAGCATTGCAGGCATTTGTAGATTCCCAAACGGGTATTTTCAGCATCACCGTGTACGCCGAAAAGCCAGGCGGTACGCAGCCCGCAGCAAAACCAAGGGTCAGTCTGAAAGAACTGGCGGTGAGCGGTAGTTGCTGTGCGCCGGGCAGCGGATGCTGCTGAATGAGGAATGAGGAATGAGGA
>JAYSZC010000262.1:0-4873 GCA_043738235.1 Lewinellaceae bacterium
CAGGCCTGAAAAACCCAGACTCAAAATACAACCAAATGCCAAGCGGGATATCTCTCACTTCTCACCCTCTCACCTCTCACTTCTCTATTCCGTACACCATTTTCCAATTTTGGACGTTAGAAACCGGAACCTGACAAGTTTCGACGTATTATAACTTTTTGCCCGGCATGATCCGGGCTTGAACATCAAATGTTGCCAAAGTTTCGATGACAAAAAAATCCTGCTACTCCGCCTCTTTTTCTTTGTGTTTCTTGCTGTTGACGCTTTGGATGGCCCCTGCTGCGCTGCGTGCGCAGGCGCCTGTACGTTTCTCAGAAGCGCCCAATGAATTTGTCGATCAGCTCGGCCAGTTTATGACGGCATCCAAACGCCCCGACCTGGAAGAGTCCTTTTCCGTTTTTAAAACAACGTATCGCGCCGGCGCTTTCAGCGAAGACGATATGAAGCATATCATCCTGGTTTCCAATGTTTTGAGAGATCAGAAACTGGCGCCGTTCCCTTATTTTAAAAACTATATCAACGCGCTTGCCGGCGCCCGGAACGATGCGGACACAAGCTTGTTTCGCCGCTGGCACCATTTTGCAGAAAATGTACTGGCCGATGTGGAAAAAGGCAAAGCCAAACCGATTGGCCAGTTCCTCGAATTTTCGGCCGATTTTATGGAGCAACGCGCACTGAAAACGGGTGAAGGCGGTTCCGTTACCTGGAAAATCAAGGGCGGCTCGTTTGATTTTGAATACCGCGACCGGACGCCGGCGGTCGTTTTTAAAGAAGTGGATCTGATCGGCGCCCGCAAAATAGACTCGACGACAATTCGGAAAACTAGTGGCCGTTACCTGCCTTTTGAAGGTATCTGGCGCGGCCATGGCGGCCGGGTTTCCTGGTCGGAAGCGGGATTGGACTCAACCATTTATGCCGAATTGACGAACTACAAAGTGGAGGCGGTGAAGCCGCTTTTCCAGTGCGATACGGCTATGTTGTACTACCCGCTGTATTTCCGGGAAGGGATTCCGGGCAGGTTTGAAAACAATGTGATTGTGCGTTCCCGTCCGGCCATTGCCAAACCCGATTCCTTACAGGATTTCCAGTTTCCGCGATTTGAATCTTTTGCTAAAGTGCTGAAAATCACAAAAATAGGCGCCGGTATCGAGTATATCGGCGGTTTTAAATTAGCCGGTAATTCCTTATATGGATACGGATCGGGCAACGAGCAGGCGCAGGTGCGGATTTACAACAAAAAACGAGAGCAGGTCTTTTACGGCAGGGGGCCGTTGTTCGTGATTAAACGCGGCGAAAGTATCGTTGCGCAGGGCGTGGATGCCCGCCTGTACATGGATCAGGACAGCCTGTATCACCCGGCAGCCGAATTGCGGGTGGATATTCCCAAACAAGTTATTACGCTGTCCAAAGGCGACAAAGGCTCGGAGCGCAACCCGTTTTTCTCTTCTTTTTACAACATGAACCTGAATACGGATCGTATCGCCTGGCACCTCAACTACGATTCGCTGGAGATCGGCGCCCGTATCGGTACGGTGAAAGGAGTGGAGAAAAAAGTGCGGTTCGAGAGCAGTAACCACTTCAATCCCGCAGAATACCACAAAATGCAGATGATTTCGGATAAAAACCCGATTTCTACCCTGTACACCCTGTGGCGGAAAAGCGATCAGGACGCGGGCAATGGCCGCCTGGTGTCCGACAATGCTTTTGCACAGGAAATCAATCCCAAATTCGACTATTCCAGCATACAGACCCTGCTTGCGCAGATGGTGCAGGAGGGTTATATCAACTACTACTTCGACCGGCATGAGATCGAATTGCGCGACAAACTCGAACTCTATGCCCTGGCCAGTCAGGGCAAACGCGACTTCGATGCCATCAACATCGAATCGTCCAGCGCACAGGCCAATGCCCGCCTGAACCTCAAAACCAAGGAAACGGAGGTGTTTGAGGTGAATAAAATTGACATCAGCCAGCGTAAAAGGGTGGCGGTCATTCCTTATAACCGCGAGTTTACCTTGCTGAAAAACCGGGATATGCGTTTTACAGGCCGGTTATTTGCCGGTTTTGCCCTGTTTGAAGGCAAAAACATGCGTTTTAATTATGAAAAATTTCAGGTGGAATTTGATTCGGTACGACACCTGGATTTTTATATCCCCAATGGCGGCGTCGACCCGAAAACCCAGCAACCAATGGCAGACGCCATGAACTCCACCATCGAACGCCTGTCCGGCGCGCTGCTGGTGGATGCGCCCAACAACAAATCGGGTAAGGACACCCTGCCGACTTTCCCCTCCCTGCAATCGAAGAAAAATTCATTCGTGTACTACGACCGGAAAGAGACGCAGAACGGCGTGTACACCCGCGATTCTTTCTATTTCAAACTCGATCCTTTTTCCTTCAACAGTTTGAACAGCTACACCAAGGAACAACTGAAGTTTAAAGGTGAAATGAGCTCCGCCACTATTTTCCCGCCGTTTAAGGAAACGATCGTGGTGCGCGATGAAGACAAGTCATTCGGTTTCAAACATAAAACCCCGGCAAAAGGCTACCCGATCTACTCGGCCAAAGGCAATTACACCGGCGAGTTGGACCTCAGCAACAAAGGTTTTCTCGGAAAAGGCACACTCGAATACCTGACCGCGGACATCGAATCGGAAGACCTCATTTTCAGGCCCAAACAAACCACCGGGACGGCTAAAAAATTCTTCATGGAGGAAGACCGCGCCAGCGAAGTAAAAGTGCCGCAGGCCAAAGGCCAAAACGTATCGGTGAACTGGCTGCCTTTCCGCGATTCGATGTACGTGGAAAGCAAGGGCAAAGCTTTTGAATTGTTTAAAGCGGAGGGCTATTCGCACAAAGGTGTGCTCGTACTCACGCCAACCGGTCTGAAAGCGCGCGGCGAATTTGAATGGGTGGAAGGAAAACTGACCTCACGGCAGATCTCTTACGGCCCCTTCCAGGCCAGCGCGGATACCGCCAACCTCGAAATCAAGTCGCTGGACGGAAAAGGTATTGCCTTCGATGCCAAAAATATCGACGGCGAACTGGATTTTGATGCCCAAACCGGCTTGTTCAAAGCCAATTCGGAAAGCGCCACCACCACGCTGCCGCTCGACCAGTACCGCACCTCGATGAATGAATTTACCTGGGATATGAAGGCCAAAACCATCCAGTTCAAGGCCGATGAAAAAAAACCGGGCAACTTCGTCTCCATCGATCCCGACCAGGATACGCTTTCTTTTCTGGGCAAAACAGCCCTCTACGACCTGGAAACCAACCTTCTGGAAATCGGCGGCGTGAAAATGATTAAATCGGCAGATGCTTTTATCTACCCACCGGATACCGCCAATATTTTTGTGCAGGCAGGCGGTAAAATGAAACAAATCACCGACGCCCGCATTTTGTGCGACACGATTACCAAATACCACACGATCAACCGCGCCGTGGTGGATATCCTGGGCAAAAAACTGTACAAAGCCACCGGGTACTACGAATACAATATTCCCGACCACAACCAGGAGGTGTTTTTTAACAACATCATCGGTGAGCGCCGCGGCCCGGGTACCCAGGCTACCAAAAACGTACTGACCACCGCCAATGGCGACCTGGCTGAAAAAGACAGTTTTTTCATGGCCACCAAAGTGATGTTCAAAGGACAGATCATACTGCGCGGCAACCAGCCCAATATGCGTTTTGAAGGCTTTTCCAAATTAGACGCTAATAAGTTGCCCAACAGCCAGTGGTTCAGCGTTTATACGGAAGTGGATAAAAACAACCCGACCATTCGCATTAAAAAAGCCGAAAACGAAGAGGAAGACCCGCTTGTGACGGGCTTTTACCTGTCCCGGGAACTGGGCGACATGTATCCGCGTATCCTCCTGCCCGCCTACGCACGGGTCGACCGCCCGATCCTCAATTGCCAGGACGTATTTAAATACGACGCCAAAAACGACCGGTTCATTTTTGGCGATTCCATGAAATTGGTGGGTACCAATGTTTTGCGCGGCAGTAAAATGGTGTTTGATAACCGCGTCGGAACGGTGCAGGCGGAAGGCCCGCTGAACTTAGGTTCGGGCCTGGCCTACATGAAAGTGAAAGGCGCGGGTCGCCTGAAATCCGATTTCAATACGGTGACCGATTCCACGGGTTACACGGTTACGGGCGAGTTTATGACGGGTATGGAAATGACCATTCCCAAAATATTAGTGGATCTGATGGTAAACGACATCAAGGCCTCCAGTTTTGATGCGCAGGTGGCTATTTACAACACCAATGCAGCGTTTTACCAGCCTGCAGTCAGCGAATTTGTCAGCGACGAAAAAGACCTGACGGGCGTCATGACCGACTTGCAGAGTAATTTTATCAACCTGCCCAAAAAAGACGCCAATTTCGCCTTCCTGCTGGGCCGTCACCCGGTGATCTGGAATGCCGAATACCAGTCTTTTTTGAGCCTGGAAGATAAAATACCGGTCATTGCCATCAACGGCGAACCGCTCAATAAAGTCCTCAATGTATTTGTGGAATATAAAATGCCCGGCAACCAGGACGATCGTTTTTACCTCTATATCAAACCTTCGCCCGACCTGTGGTATTTCTTTGGTTATCAGGCCGGTACGCTCAATGTAGTGTCGAGTAGCACCAAATTCAACGATGCGCTGCTGGGACTAAAAAGCAAGGATATTCTTATCAAAATGCCCGACGGGGAAAACTATGAAATCGTGGCCGCCAATCCATCGCTGGCCGATGCTTTTGTGAACCGAGTTCGGGCAGGTAGGAAAAAGGAATAGGAATGAGGAATGAGGAATGAGGAATGAGGAATGAGGAATGAGGAATGAGGAATGAGGAATGAGGAATGAGGAATGAGGAATGAGGA
>JAYSZC010000263.1:0-1994 GCA_043738235.1 Lewinellaceae bacterium
CAACCCGCGAGCTCGTAAAAACAACTTTATTGAAACCTTTTTTCCGTTCATTTCTGGGTGCGCTCTGCTTTCTTTTTGTGCTGCCCGGATATGGTCAAAAAACAAATGCTGCGAATAATCTGCCCGTTATCCGGTGTGGAACCATGCAATATTATGCAGAACAAAAGGCCCTCGATCCATTATTGGAAGTGAAAGCCCGGGCGATCGCTGTTGAGAAATTAAAGCAGCGGGCTCAAAACCTACCAAACGCCAGCCGTCCCGCAGGTACGCAGGCGTTGATGGTGATACCCGTGGTATTTCATGTGGTGGGTGATGCAGCTGTGCAAAGCTTTGCATCCGACGAAGCGATCCGCCGGCAGCTTGATGTGTTGAATCGGGATTTTGCCGGTCTTAATCCGGATACCGCCAGGCTTCCCCCGGCATTCCGGGAAGTGCTGGCGCATTCAGAAATCCGGTTTACTCTGGCCAAAAGAACGCCCGCAGCAACAACCACGACTGGCATAGAACGAAGGGTGACTAACCTGACTTTTACGTCTGATGTCGCCAGCTACAACAGCGTTCTAAAACACACCGCAGCAGGCGGTCTGGATCAATGGGACGGCTCTAAATATTTCAATGTTTGGATAACCAATTTTACTGACGGGCTGTTAGGCATCGCCACTTTTCCGAACGTGAATGCCCCGCTAGACAATGAGCAGGGAGTTGCCCTGCATTTTGGTTCCCTTGATCAGCCCTGTGGAAATCCTTTCCGCGATCAATATGACGGCGGGCGTACGCTGGTGCACGAAACCGGCCATTATCTTTACCTGTTGCATACCTGGGGCGACGATGGTGCTGCCTGCACAGGTTCGGATTTTGCCGAACCATATGGGCCCTTACCGGGTGGCTGTATCGACGACACCCCCAACCAGGCCAGTTCAACGGATGGCTGCCTTTCCGGTATACAAACAGATGCGTGCACACCGGATTCACCTGGTATCATGTACCAGAATTATATGGACTATACCCGGGATGCCTGTTATGGAATGTTTACCAACGGGCAGGCCTGCCGGGCGGAAGCAACCCTGGAATTTTACCGGCCGGGACTATTAACATCAGATGGCCTTGTTTCTTTACCGGGTAATGTTGTAAGCAACGACATCCGCGTTTCAGAAATTCTGTATCCCGCCAGCCGGGGATTTACATGCGGGGTAACATCAAATATCTGCAATTCGCCTTTTAACCCGCAGGTGTTGATTGTGAACGACGGCGATTCGCCTGTAACTTCTCTGAACTTCGAAATCCTGATTGATGGGGTGACTGTCGCCATACAATCCTGGTCGGGGAACCTGCAACCCGGGGACCTTGCTTATGTACAAATGGACCCGGTGAATTCGCCCCCAGGCACTCACACCCTTTCCATAAAAACTTTGAACCCAAACGGTCAGCCAGACGGACGACTGGTTGGAGATATCGCCTCTGCTAATTATACAGTTCTTGGTACAGCCATTACCCCGCCGCTGGGTCCCGAAAGTTTTGAAGGACCAATCTTCCCGCCGCCTGGTTGGGGTGTTGTCAATGGAAATATCGGTAGCGTAACCTGGTCCCGCACTACCAATGCTGCATACACTGGCAACGCTGCTGCCTGGTTAAATGGTTATGACTATACAGAGCCCGGGGAATCAGATTACCTGGTATCTCCCAAATTATCCACCGTAGGGTATGATTCCCTCGTGATAAGTTTTGCAGTGGCGTATGCAAAATATAGTGATGACCCGGTGGATTGGGAAAGCCTGGAAGTTGTATATTCAGAAGATTGCGGTTTTACCTGGAAGCCTACAGGTTACTTTAAAAGAGGGAATGAATTAGTGACAAATGGCGGGGGATTCGTTACAAGTTCCTTTACCCCCGTGGCCGGAGAATGGAGAACAGATACCGTAAAACTGGGCCTGTGTGGTGTTGCCGGAGAAATAACAATCGGGTTCAGATCAACCAATGCCTACGGCAATAACCTG
>JAYSZC010000264.1:0-1993 GCA_043738235.1 Lewinellaceae bacterium
GCTTGAGTAGCCACCCTCAACATTCTCAACCCCTCAACATTCTCACCTATTTAATTGCGTTTCGAACTCGCAGGCACCGGGTAACGCCGCGCATAAGCCTGGGCTTTCGGTACCAGTGCGCGCAGCGACTGGCTTCTTTTTGCCGGATCGGGGTGTGTGCTCAGGAATTCAGGCGGGCGACTGCCTCCGCCACTGCTGCTCATGCGTTGCCAGAATGGAGCGGCTTCGTTGGGATTGTAACCTGCCATACACATCAGGTAAAGCCCGATTTCGTCGGCCTCTGATTCGTGTTTACGGCTGAAAGGCAACATAACTCCCAACTGCGCGCCTGCTCCGGCGGCAGACAACAACAAATTGCGGGTTTGCGCCGGTTTTTGAGACAGCGCCAGATCGAGGGAAGTGAGGCCTAATTGTGCCACCAGCCCCTGGCTCATCCGTTCGTTGCCGTGGTTGGCGAGGGCGTGCGCAATTTCATGGCCCATCACTACCGCCAGTGCGTCTTCGTTCTGGGTAACTTTCAGGATACCCGTGTATACGATGACTTTACCGCCCGGCATACAAAAGGCATTCACGGCCGGGTCGTCTACTACATTGAACTCCCAGGCGAAGTCTTTCAGGTCTTTTTCCATCTTTTTGGAGCGGTAATACACATCCACTGCAGCTTTCAGGTCGTTGCCGACCCGGCGCACCAATTCTACGTCTTTACCGGAGGAGACGGCTTTATTCTGGGATAAAAAACTGCGGTACTCCGTGAAACTCATTTGATTGAGCGTCGCGATGGGGATCAGGTTGAGTGTTTTGCGTCCGGTGAAAACGGTTTTACTACATGCCATCAGCAGAAATAGCGCAGTAAGACTCAGCAGGATTTTCTTTTTCATATTGCAAAAGTTGATAGGTTGAGAAAATGAAACGATTCGTCGGGTATACATCAGACGTTATATGTGTAAACAAGTCATTTCGTAAAAGTGTAAAAAAAAGTCGTAAAAATAAAAAAGCGGCGGTGTGTTTGGAAACACACCGCCGCCAGGCGATATTATATCATACAGAAAAAGGCAAATTTATTTACCTGCTTTCAAGGCACGCGGAATCTCGATGGAAGCGACCGGAATGGCAACGTTGTTGGTTACTTCTACGCCTTCCGTCACCAGGATGTCGCGTACCCGAAGGGTGGCGCCCAGTTCCATTTTGGAAATATCGACCGACATTTCGTCCACTACTTTTTCAGGTGTGGTGAGAATATTCACCGAACGAAGGCTTGGAATAAATTTACCGCCCTCTTTTACGCCTGGCGCTGTGCCGACAAAGCGCAACGGAACCGTCGCTTTGAATTTGACGCCGGGAACCAGTTCGAGGAAGTCGATGTGTACCACTTCGTCCGTTA
Organism: Lewinellaceae bacterium; assembly: GCA_043738235.1. Classification (GTDB taxonomy): domain Bacteria; phylum Bacteroidota; class Bacteroidia; order Chitinophagales; family Saprospiraceae; genus M3007. The sequence goes on from JAYSZC010000264.1 coordinate 1,382, forward strand.
CCGGGTGGAACTGGATATCCTTGACGATGGCCTTGTGCGTGGAGCCGTTCAGGGTTACTTCAGCAAGTCTGAATTTAGGCGTGTACACCAACGCGCGCAGGGCCGTTGCTTCTACACTGAATGATACCGCGTCACCACCGCCGCTTTTGTAAATGACGGCAGGAGCATGGCCCTTGTCGCGAATTTTTCTGGTTGCTTCTTTACCGGAAGCGTCTTTCTGGTGTCCCTGAATAGCAATGATTTCCATCGTATTGTATACTAAATGTTATTATCTGATTCTGAAAATGCCCGCAAAGGTAAGCTCAGACTTTGCGAATAACCAAGGATGCTGTAAAAAAATTGATTTATTTTTTAGTACGCTCAACAATATAAAAATCAGCATCATTGCGTGGTCAATTTGAGTTATCAGTATCAACATCTGTTCAACAAAAACGACACATGAAAAACATACCATTGTCACTCGCAGCCCTGCTGTTATGCAGCCTGCCGGCCTGCCGGCAAAACACACCCACGCCCGACTCCACTACCAATTACCTCCAAAGCACCGAAACAGGCATAAAATCAGGCGGCGTCCGGCTGATCCCCATTGAAGGCGGCAAATACAAGGTCTGG
>JAYSZC010000265.1:0-4868 GCA_043738235.1 Lewinellaceae bacterium
CGCAATTTGAATTTACCCCGACCGTAAGTTTTACCGATCCCAAACCGGCCGGCAGCTTTGCCAATACCAGTTCTACTTTGATAGAAGGTGTCGCATTCACTGTGCCGGGCGGTGTATGGAGCCGATCGGAAGGTATCGATTACGATGCCGAAAAAGTGGGGCAGTACAATGATTATGCAGGGGGCTTGAGTTGGGAGCAACGCCTCGGCGCCGGATGGACCATCAACAACAACCTGCGCATTTCCGAAAAAGCGACCTATTACAACGCTACTGCCGTGGCATTTCCTTTCCGGGTGGATCAGGCGACTTTTTACGGGGTTTCCGGCAACCTGGGGCCATTCGGCACACGATTAGGCACTTATGAATTTTACAACCCAACTACAGGCGCATCTTATGGGAAAGTGGGTTTCAGGCCCAACCCGGGCGGCCCTGCTCCTTTTACATTCACAACAGAAAACCTGAACCTGCCCGGTGGAGAAGTTTTACCGAATGCCCTGCTTTACAACCCGGCGGCCTATAATGAAATCACTTATTCCGAGTTTGTAGACCAATTCACAGTCAACAAAAAACTGCGGAACATGAATTTTACGGGCGGCGCATTTTTTGCCAATTCCCGTGTTAAACGTTTTGGTACAGGCCCTGCCGCACAGGGTTTTGCAACCATCGAAGACCAGCCCCAATTAGTGGGTATCAGGTACACCAACTTAGGCGGTGTGACCTTTGACATCACCGACCCGAAAGGCATTGCCAATTACGGCGGCTCCGGTTATAATACGAACGATGCCAAAGTGAACCAGTCGGCCTTCTTTTTTGGGCACAACTGGGAACTCAGCAAGAAGTTGAACCTCGACTGGGGTCTTCGCTACGAACTGTTCAACATTGATGCAAAATTCGTGGTGCCGCAACGTTTGCCGGACAACCAGACTGGAGGCGTCGATGGAAACGTGTCCACTATATACGACCAACGCGTCTGGGTGGGCGGCCCCGAACAAAGTTTTGAAAAAAGTTTGAATACGCTTTCCTACTCGGCAGGCTTGAACTACCAGGTAAGCAACGGACTGGCATTTTACGGCCGTTACACACAGGGCCGGAAATCGCCCGATCTGGGTTTCTTCCTCGATGTCGCCAACCAGCAACTGACTTCCAACATCTCGGCGGAGGCACAGGACATCAAAATGGTAGAAGCCGGGTTGAAGTACCGCAACGATCGTTTTAATGTGTTTGTCACGCCATTTTACAACCTGATTGACAATATTCCCAACTTCCAGATTTTCCAGAACCCCGATGCTTCCTACTACGCACCGCCGCGCGTATACCAGAAAGTGTCAACACAAGGTGTGGAAATGGAAGCGAATTACGAGATCACGAGAAACTTCAGTATTCGTGCTGTGGGTGTTTTCCAATCGGCAAAAGCCATCCAGTACAGCGTTTATCTGGCTAAAACCAACGGCTCGCAGGACGACGAATTGATCACCTATGACGGCAACAAGTTGGACAATGTGGCGCCGGTGATGCTCACCATAACGCCCACATACAGCACTGAAAAATTTTATGCCTCCCTTAATTATCAGTACCTGGGCAAGCGTTGGGCAAATGCCGCCAATGCATTTGAACTGCCGGCTTTCAGCGCACTGGATTTGAATGTAGGTTATACCATTTCCCGCCATATCCAATTGAGCGCTTCCATCAATAACCTGCTGAATACCTACGGGGTGATGGGTTGGGCTGCGCCCGGCGGTTTCCCAGCTTCTTTGGATACACAAGGCTTTACAAAAGCGATGCTGGAAGCCAATACATCGGCTGTGTATTCAACATTGTCCATCCTGCCGAGGGCTTATTTTTTGACGGCCACGTATAAATTTTAAGCCTGCATGACATTTCAACATAAAACGCTCAATCCACTGAAAGGCTGGCAGGTAAACCGGGAAGACATCCAATTCCTCGGCCATGATCTCCAACGCCCCGAATGTATCCTCACCGAACCCGACGGTACGGTTTGGACGGCAGATGCGCGAGGCGGTGTGGTGAAACTGAACCATGCAGGGTTGCAGGAAATTGTCACGCCGTATACGGGGAAAGATTTGACCACTTTTCAAAAGTGGTCAAATCTGGAAACCCGCTACATTCAGGCAAAGGGTTCGTTGCCAAACGGTTTGTGTTTTGACGAAAACGCGTGTTTTATTATTGCCAACTGGGGCACCAATCATCTTGAAAAAATGACCCGTGATGGCCGGATGACGACTATTTTGACGGAAATTGATGGAAGGCCGATGGGGAAAACCAATTTTCCACTGCGCGACTCGAAAGGCAGAATCTGGTTTACCGTCACTACCCGCACCGAACCCTGGAGCGAGCAGATCAACACACGCGAAACGGACGGTTACCTCGCCCTGATGGACGGTAAAGGCGTACGAATAGTAGCGGAAGGGTTTTGCGGTACCAACGAAATCCGCTTCGACGACAACGAGGAATGGCTCTATGTGGTCGAAAGCTCCGGCTGGCAGATTTCCCGGCTGCGGGTGAGGCCCAACGGCGACTTGTACGACCGGGAAATCTATACAAAAACGCCGGGCTTCCCCGACGGCTTTGCCTTCGACACCTTCGGAAATCTTTGGATTACCCTGATTTTTACCGACGAACTGGTGGCCGTAACACCCAACGGCGAAATACTGACCTTGCTCGACGATAGTAACCCCGCCACCAAAAAACGGCTTTTTGAAGCGTATGAAAATCGAAACGTCACACCTGAAATACTGGCAAGTACTCAAGGCGGACTTTGCCCCTGGATGGCGAGCCTGAGCTTTGGCGGAGCGGATTTGAGAACGGTGTATCTGGGCAGTTTGAGGGGAACGCGGGTGCCGTTTTTCAGCAGCCCGGTGGCGGGGCAAAAGATGATACACTGGAAATGAGCGCTAAAAACATCGGGTTAAAGAAAGAATATGAGCAGATTTAACAATAAAATATGCCTCGTCACCGGCGCGGCCTCAGGCATCGGCCGGGCAACCGCGCTGGCATTTGCACGGGAAGGCGCAAAAGTCGTGGTCTCCGATCTCAACGACGAGGCCGGGAATGCCGTCGCCGAAACGATTCGGGACATGGGCGCCGAGGCCATTTTTGTGCAGTGCGACATCGCCGATCAACAGTCGGTGCAAAACCTGTTGCAAACTGCCGTAAAAACCTTTGGCCGGGTGGATTGCGCCGTCAACTCCGCCGGCATCGCAGGCACGTTATCGCTACCGACGCACAAATACCCCCAGGCCGATTGGCTCGCCATCATCCATGTAAACCTGACCGGCACCTGGTATTGTGTGAAATCTGAAATCGACCAAATGATGCAACAGGGCGGCGGCGTTATTGTGAATGTAGCATCGGCGGCAGGTTTGGTGGGGCAGCCGGAGAACGTGCCGTATGCAGCCTCAAAATTTGGCGTTGTCGGCATCACCCGTACGGCCGCCATTGAGTATGCCACAAAAAATATTCGGATCAATGCCGTTTGCCCGACGGCCATCGAAACACCGATGATGATGCAAGGCAGAAGAAAATTAGCCCAAAACCCGGAAGCCCTCGAAGCTGCCAAAAACTATCAAAGGATGAAACGCATGGGACAACCCGAAGAGGTCGCGGATGTCATCCTTTGGCTCTGTTCGGAACAATCCAGTTTTATCACCGGTCACGCCATGCCCGTCGACGGTGGCGCATTCGCGTGAATTAATGATGAATTATAAATGATGAACGATGAATACCACATCATTTTATATTCATGTTTCATAGTTAAAAAATTCATCATTCATCATTCATCATTTATAATTCATCATTATAAAAAATGGCAAGAAATCCGCATTACTTATCCCAACTCTCTCACATCGAGATTTACAGCACCAACCTCGAAGAAAGCGTTCAGTTTTTTAACGACATCATTGGTATGGACGTTACGGCGCGCGATCAACATTCGGCTTACTTGCGCGCCTGGGGCGATTACTTCCTGTACACGCTCAAAATCACCCAACGCGATGAGCCGGGATTCGGCGTACTCGGCTGGCGGGCCGATAGCCCGGAAGCCCTCGAAGACGTCGTGGAATATTTGACAAAAACCGGCGGCGGCGGTGAATGGGTGGAGCCGGACAAAGGCCGCGGCAAAGCATTCCGTTTCCGCTCGCCCGACGGGCACCCACACGAAGTTTTCTGGGACGTAACCTGGTTGAAAGCGAAAGGAGAAACAGGTAGCATATATGCCGATCGTTATGCCAGCAACCGGCGCAGGGGCATCAATGTGCGCCGCTTCGATCATGTGACGTATATGGTTTCCAAAGGAAAATATGCCGATGAAAAAGCATTCTGGCAGGGTATGGGCCTAAAAAACCCCGATGAAGTGCGCATCAATGATGACATTCCTCCGGTGGGTGGTTTATGGACCATTGGCAATCTTTCCCATGATATCGCCGTCTTCACAGACCCGAATATCGGCCCGAACGAAGGCGTGCTGAATCACATCTGCTGGAACCTCGACAGCCGGGAGGAAGTGCTGTTGGGTATCGATTACATGATTGAAAAAGGCCACAAAAGCGTCATGGGCGCACCGACACGACATAAAGCCGACGAGGGCTTTTTTGTGTACGTGATGATTCCAGGCACCAATACGCTCTTTGAATTTTACGCCTGCGCCCGCTTGATTTTTGCGCCCGATCACGGCCCCGATGTACATTATTTAAAAGATAATCCGAACGATGCCTGGGGCAGTGTCAATCCATTTGCCGAAATGGAAAAAGGCAAAAAACTGGGTTTGTCGGAAGGCGGAATTGTAAAACCGCAAGACATTTAATAGGAATGAGGAGTGAGGGATGAGGGATGACCGAGCGTGATGCCGACAT
>JAYSZC010000266.1:0-1992 GCA_043738235.1 Lewinellaceae bacterium
ACCGAGCGCGACGTCCGACATAACGCTCGGCATCCCTCATTCCTCATTCCTCATCCCTGGTAGTCACGCTCGGCCATTCCTCATCCCTCATTCCTATCCAAAAACGGATAACTAATTTTCCTTTTTCTTCTTCTCCTCATCAGGCTTATGGTTAAATATCCGCTGAAAGATATTTTTTTTGCCTTTCTCCTTATCCTCTTTGGAAGGTGCTTCGGTTCCGTCACTTTCACCTCCGGGTGTTTTGGTGTCCGGGCCTTTTCTGTGGGCCGTCTGAACGGAATCGCGGAAAACAGAGTCCTGCATGAGCACATTAAAGGAATCCGGATTGATGCCCACCCAAGGGTAACAACCCATATTGCCGAATGCATCGGGTTTGGTGGGTACCGGGAATTTTTCGAGCACCATTCTGCCTAATTTGCGGTCGTTGGCAATTTTATGCCAGAACCAGGCGACAATCGGTAGCGCCATCGATGATCCTTGCCCCATATCCAAGGAACGGAAGCGGACTGCCGGGCTTTGCGCGCCTACCCATACGCCGGTAACAAGTTGCGGATTGAAGCAAATGAACCAGCCATCCGATTGATTCTGGGTAGTGCCGGTTTTGCCGGCAAAATCACCCTGTATACCAAAACCGCGACGCAGGCGGGAGCCTGTGCCGTAATCTATTACATTTTGCAGCATTTTGGTCATGATGGCTGCCTGGTTGAGGGTCAGCGCCTGCACATTCGGACCTAATTCCGGATTCTCGGCCAGTTCATTTTTGTAATCGTACAGCACTTCTCCGTTGCGGTCGACTACTTTCAACACGGCAACCGGTTCGGGGCGTTTGCCTTGGTTGGCAATGGTGCCGTACACTTTTATCATATCGTACAAAGCAATGTCCGTAGCGCCGAGACTGATGCCGTATTCACGGGGAAGTTTGGATGTAATGCCCATTTTGGCGGCCAGGTCAATGGTTTTTTGAATACCCACTTTTTCAATGAGCTGCGCTGCCACCACATTGACGGATTTGGTGAGTGCGCCGGCCATGGAATACCAACCGCCGTATCGCTCGTCGGAGTTGTGCGGTTCCCAATCGACGATTTTTTTGATCTGGTTGGGGAAATACTGGCAGGGTTTGATACTGTCCTGCAAAGCGGCGGCATACACGATCGGTTTGAACGTGGAGCCGACCTGGCGTTTGCTGAGGATGTGGTCAAATTTAAACTGTTTGAAATTGGTGCCGCCCACCCAGGCCCGGATATAGCCATTGCGGTGATCCATCGCCATAAAACCGCAATTGAGCATACAGAAATAGTAGCGCACCGAATCGATGGGCGTCATGGTGGTATCCTGCACACCGCCGCCGTTTTTCCAGGAAAAAATGGTCATGTTGACCGGTTTTTCAAAGTTTTGCAGGGCTTCTTCCTTGCTCATGCCGCTTTCCATATACGACCCCCAGCGATCGCTCCGGCGGATCTGATCCTCAATCCATTTGTCGTCGCCCCAGGGTTTTTCCTTTTTATAGTTTTTCCAGTGCTGATCGAAACGTTTCTGCAGATCCTGCATGTGTTTTTGCACGGCTTCTTCGGCGTATTGCTGCATTTTGGAATGCAGGGTCGTATATATTTTCAGACCGTCGGTGTACAGATTATAGGTGCTACCGTCCTCTCTCGTGTAGTTTTTCAGCAATTTGGGCATCACGTTGGTGCGCAGGTATTCGCGGAAGTAAGTGCCGAGGCCGTCGTTGTTGCTGTCGACATTGTAGCGTTTGGCGCCGACCGGTTTTTTACTCAGTTCTTCGTATTCCTGCTCGCTGAGGTCGTCGTTATTGACCATTTGCCGGAGCACGAGATTGCGGCGTTTTTTGGCATTTTCCGGATTGCGAACGGGGTTGTAAAAAGTAGTTGCTTTCAGCATCCCGACCAGGGTGGCGGCCTGGTCCACAGTCAGGTCTTTGGGTTTTTTATTGAAATACTGACGGGAGGCCACACTGATGCCGAATGCATCGCC
>JAYSZC010000267.1:0-1991 GCA_043738235.1 Lewinellaceae bacterium
CGGCCTTTCCAGCCAATGGAAGGATCGTTTTTCGGAATATTTAGGCCTTCGTACAGCAGTTCGCCCCAGCGGTCATATACACGCAAAAAGCGAACAGCCTCCAGTTCAGGTCCGCCATACACCGTGAGCGATTCGTTTTCAGCAGAACCTGTTTTGATGATATTCGGAATAAAAATCCGGCTGTCGCGCCGAACCGTCAGCAGCATTTCATCGCGTCCCGTACAGCCGAACGTATCGCGTACCAGCAGCGAATACACTTGTGACTGAGGCGGTTTTATATACGTAATCAGGGAGTCGGGATGGCTCATGTAAGTGACCGGCGACCAGATAAAGGTATCGATACTGACAGCGTTGGTCAGTCCTTCCAACTGTATACTGTCGCCGAGTGCAATGTTCTGATCCGGGCCGATGTTGACAATCAATTCCGGGGGAGACGGCATATCTACATCCAGTTCAGTCAGGCATCCGTTGGCGTCTTCCACCTCCAGGGTGTATGTGCCGCTTCCCAACTGTCCAATCCGAATAGGGAACATGTCCGGCGTCGAACTGACGCCGTCCACGGTGAGTATATAAGGTTGGGCGCCTCCCGTGACAGACTGGATCGTCACCGTACCGTTATTATCTCCAAAACAACGTGGAATGATCGTTGAAATATCGACGACAACTCCCGGCGGAGCTGTCAGGGTAAAGGATGCGCTGTCAACACATCCAATCTGATCGCTCAAAACAAGGCTGTACGTGCCTGCTTCCAGACCGTCGAGTTGCAGTCCGCTGTCGCCGGTACTCCAGGCGGCAGTAATGGGAGGCATACCTCCTGTTGTAGTGATGGAAATGGAGCCGTCGTTTTCATTGGCGCAGCTCACATTGAAGCCGCTGTAATCGGAAAGGGTGGCGTTGCCGATCAGCGTACTGATGGTGACGATGGCGTCTTGCCCGATGGTGACAGGACAGCTATTGCCGGCGGTAGTTATGGCAGTTACAATATAGGTAGTGGTAACTGTCGGACTGACATCGAATGTCGCTCCATCGGCGATATTGTTCAATTGTATCGGTTGTGCGCCACCGCCAATGGTTACGTTGTAAGTTGTGCCGCCGCTCAATGCCAGGGTCAGGGTAGTTGTACTCCCGGCGCAAAGTGTTATATCGCTGTTTACCGCAGCCGTTATCGCCGGACGAACCTGTACATCGGCTTGTCCGCTCACCGTACCCGGGCAGAATGCGTCCTGTACGGATACCAGGGTAAAGACCTGTCCCGACTGCACATTGTTCGTACTGATGTCAAACGTTGCACCCGTTGCGCTGAGTTGTGGCTGATTGTTGTTGTTGATAGCGTACACAAACTGGAAGGGCGCATTTCCGGCAAAAGCGATCTGGAAAGCTGCGCTACCACCGGGGCAAACCGTATCCGTACCCATTAGCGTAGCTACGGGCGCGTCGTGGAATACGACCGGCGTTCCATTGGAAATAGACAGACAGGGGTCGGTTATATCCACAGAACCATTCGGTAGCCCATTTCCGGCAACAGCGGCAATAAAATAGGTCGTTTCCGTTATCATGCCTGTTTGCAGGTCAAATTGCGGGGTATTGCTCGTCGCCAGAACTCCCAGGGGCAGGAGTGTAAAGTCTTCATACAGAATGTATTGCAGCACGTCATTTGAATCCAGCGTAGTGTTGCCAGTGGCTGTTACGCCGGCTTGTCCGGGCAAACAAACATCTACCTGCGCATTCGACATGGTACCTGCATCCGTTGTACAAACACAAGTTGCAGCGCCGGTAATAGTGGTCGAACAACCGTCTGCGTTGGTAATCGTAACACTATACGGTCCGGATGGTATAGGGTCGGAAACAAAAGTAGTATCCGTCAAGGTGCCTGTAATACCACTTACTGTATAAGGCGTATTCGGGGCCGCACCATTGCTGATTTCAAATGTTAGTATATAGGTTTCTGTGGCAAAATCGCAGGTAGTTTGTACACCTATCGCCTGCGGCGC
>JAYSZC010000268.1:0-4861 GCA_043738235.1 Lewinellaceae bacterium
GAGGGATGAGGAATGTGGGATGCCGAGCGTGATGTCGGACATCACGCTCGGCATCCCTCATCCCTCATCCCTCATCCCTAAAATCCCGCCGCGTGCCCGTCCTTTCTGCTCTCTGATGCCCCGAAATACACCTTACTCGCCGGATCGAAACGAATGGCCTGATAGCCGCCGTAACTTCCCGGCGACGCCCAGCCTACCCGGTGTCCCCGCTGCATGAGGGCGCGGATGGTTTCAAACGGAATCCCGTCTTCGAGGGTGATCTGGCCGCTGTCTTTCATGCGCTCGCCCGTCGGTTCGCTGCTGCCCTGGTGGTCGATCCGCGGCGCATCGCCGGCTTCCTGGGCATTCATACCGAAGTCGATCATATTCATCAGAATTTCGGTATGCCCCAGGGGCTGAAAAGAACCGCCCATCACGCCGAACGACATCCAGGGCTCGCCGTCTTTGGTAACAAATGCCGGAATAATGGTGTGAAACGGGCGTTTATGCGGCGCGTAGGAGTTTGCCAGGCCGGGTTCGAGTGTAAACAACTGCCCACGATCCTGCAGCATAAAACCCAGTCCGTCGGGTACCATGCCCGAGCCGAATCCCCGGAAATTGCTTTGAATAAGCGACACCATGTTGCCTTCTCCATCTGCTACGGTCAAGTAAATCGTATCGCCGTCCTTGAGGTTGGGATTGCCCGCATCGACCGTTTGTGCGGCGCGTGCGGGATTGATCAGTTTGCGGCGTTGTTCGGCGTATTCTTTGGAGAGCAAACGCCCGACGATGCCCGGTTCCATGTATTCCAGGTCGGCATAAAAGCGGGCGCGGTCTTCAAATGCCAGTTTTTTGGCCTCTACAAACAGGTGAATATGTTCGGGCGAACCGAACGTTATTTTGGAAAAATCGAAACCCTCCAGGATGTTCAGCATTTGCAAGGCGGCAATACCCTGGCCATTGGGCGGAAGTTCCCACACATCGTACCCGCGGTAGTTGACGGAGACGGGTTCCAGCCAATCGGAACGGTGTTCCGATAAGTCGCGATAAGACAGGAATCCGCCGTTTTTTTTCATAAAAGCGTCGATGGTTCGGGCGATATCGCCTTTGTAAAATGCGTCGCGGCCACCTTTGGCAATTTGATCTAAAGTGTTGGCTAACTGCGGGTTGCGAAATATTTCACCGCGTTTCGGCGCTTTCCCGCCCGGCAGATACACCTCCCGCACATTGGGAAATTTGCCATAAACCGCATCCACACGCTGCCAGGAATGACTCGCTTCATCGGCCACCGCAAAACCCTCGCGCGCATAACCGATGGCATAACTCAATACATCGGACATCGATTTTTTGCCAAATTTCCCGTGCAGGGTAAACCAGCCGTCCACACAACCGGGCACCGATACCGGCAATGGTCCGAGCGCAGGGATATACTGAATGCCGCGTCGTTTGAAGGTGTCGATCGTCAGCGTGTAAGGCGAACGGCCCGAGCCGTTGAGGCCGTGCAGTTTTTTTGTTTTGGCTTCGTATACAATCGCATACAGATCGCCGCCCATGCCGTTGACATGCGGCTCCACTACGCCCAGCACGGCATTGGCAGCAATAGCGGCATCTACCGCAGAACCGCCTTTGCGCAAAATATCCAAAGCCGCCGAGGTAGCCAGCGGGTGACTGGTACAAGCCATACCATTGCGGGCCATCACCTCGGAGCGGGTGGCAAAGCCGCGACCGACCGGGCGATCCTGTGCGGGCAGCGCCGCCGGAATAGCGAAAAGCAAGATCGCGAAAAATGAATATTTCATATTTGAGTGCGGGTGTATTTAAAAAGGCAAAATTACAAAAAGCTAAAAGCAATGTACGCTCCATTTTTGCCTTTTGCTTTTTGCCCCTTGCCCTTTATTCAAACACCCGCTCCACACACGGTACTGCCGCCATGCCGGGCGCATCCCGCCTGTCGACCATCACCTCGTCGCCGGGTTGGGCAAAACGATAACGCTGGCCGGTGATGCCCCCGGTGACAGCCATGCTTCGCTGACCGGTATAACGGAATTTGACAAAAACGACGGGTGTTTCCCCGCCGGAACTGGTAACATTATGATAGGGAGGCAGAAATGTCTGCCGTTTGGAACCGCAACAACTCATGTTTCTTCGTATTGATTGGGTGGAAAAATCGGGTGTCTTTGTGAAAATCGCTGAAGCAAAATGGCTGCGCCGGACATGGCCCACCAAAGCAGGAAGCGGATCCAGCCATCGCTGGCTAAAAAGTATGCAAAAGGCGCTGCTACCCAAAGGCTGAGGCAGTAAAAGCAGTCGGTCAGTTTTCCGAAAAAACCGCTGCCGAGCAAGCTGCGCAACCGAACAAAAACATCCCACGGTCCGTCCTCCGCATGGAGCATGTGGGTAATGCGCCATACGGAAAACGAACCGAGGATGAAAGAGGTGAGCAAATCCATTGTTTATCGTTGAATGCCGAACAAAACCGGAACCGCGCTGGTGTAACCTTCATTGCTTTGGCCGTCAGTGCGCCGCAGGCGACCGTGCAGGTAAACGCCGAAGGTGCAGAAACTCTGCCCGGGGTCGAGCCAGGCGCCGCCGGCCGGACTAAGTTCGAGGTCGACATAACCCGCGACATTGCCGGGTTCGTTGTTGGTACCGGTAAACGTCAGATCGCAGGGGCCTGCCACTTTCGGATTGGCGGGACTCGCCGCATTGGTGGTGGCAAAACCGGAAGCGCCTTTGGTCATACCCACCGCGTAATCGCTCATAAAGCCAAGGCCGCCGGGCACGATCGGGCTGTTGGATTGCAGCGCTTTAAAATTGACCCGGATTTTCGGATCATCATCTCCGGCAGGCAGCGTAAAGAGGCCGCATTCCGAAATTTTGCTCACCCCGACCATTTCAACTTCCGGCTGAATATCCACATCGATACCGTTGTTGAGGATAAACAGGGTAACGGTTTCCTGTGCATTGGCGACGGGATTGTAGGCGGCATTCAGGCCGGTGATCCGAATTTCGCGCGCGCCGTTTTCCGGGAAAATACCACTGGGAATCTGCGCTTTGATGTTGCGGTAGGCCATGAGCCAGTCGTTGCCGTCGGTTTCCACGTTCAGGTAAATTGTTTTGCCATCCACAACGCCCTGGTTCACCTGTGCATTGAGCAGGAGCGCGCCGAAGAATCTCGGCAGGGTGAAGTTGATGCTCAGTTGCTGCCAGGCTGTGCCGGGGCGGCGGTGTTCGAGGGTGTAGTACTTGATGACCGGGTTTTTCAGGCAGCCGCGCAGCAGCAAGGTACCGGTCCAGGCAGCGCAATCGGTAGTTGGGCCAAGGCTGTTGGTCGATGTGATGATCCCCTGGTTTGTCAGCAGATTGCCTGCGCCGTTGCGGACGCCTGCCACCGGTGCGGCCAATGGTATATTGCCTACTCCCTGAATGATGTGCTGTCCTTCACAAACCAATGGACGAATGCCGATTTTTTCGCGCGGCACACAGATATTGATGCGTTTCAGGGCCGGAATGTTAAAATACGGGGCCGTTTCAAAAGCGGGAAATAAAGGGTTTAAGGGCTGCATGACTTCCGCAATCACATCGGGCGCTTGTATGACAAAGGCATTTTCACCCGGCGCCAGGTCGGTCAGAATCTCGTCCACCACGTCGCTGGAAGTGGCGGTGAATCGGAAAATATAATTGCCGAAATCGTCTGTCATGGTAGAACCGAGGAATTGCCGGTCTCCTTCAGCGCTGTACGCGCCACCGGATTTTTCGGCGTCGGTGCGGTCGTATTCCCAGAAACGGATGCGCACATTGGCCAGGGTATCGCTGTCGCATATACGGAACCGGGCGATGGCCGTTTCAATAGCCGATTTGTATTTCAAAGCAGCGACATCGACCGACAGGGCTGCAGCCGGCAATGCCGAGATGTTTTTGACAGCCTGGTAAGAAAAACTTTCGCCTTCAGCGGCTGCTTTGGCCTGTTTTTTACCGGCAGCGGCAAAATTGAGCACCTTTTCTTCCGTGCGAACGAGGAAACTTTGTTTCAGCGGCGTAGCCAGTTCACCCGGCGCAGGCACCACGATGGGTACAAACTTCAGCGGCGGCAAAGGCTGTGGATTGAGCGATACCGGGCCGATGGGATCGGGCGGCCAGGGCAGTGGAATACGGCGGAAAATATTGGGGTCAATTTTCACGAGGTAATCGCGCAAAATCGGGATGCGCAGGGCCTGCTGCAACTGAAGGGACGTGTCGATGACCCAAATCGGAAAGCAGCGGTTGAAAATACAGGGGCCTTTGTAATCGCTGACGTGACCGTAAATCACGTGGTCGTTGGCAGAAACCGGGGTGCGGCAAGTGATGATAAAATCGTCAAAATCCTGGTCGTTGCCGGAGTCGTTGGACTGGATGTCGAACTGGTGAAAGCCGCCGGAAGTGGTGGGGAATTTCAGCTTCATCTGCGATGACTGAAAACCCGTTCCGGGATTGTGTCGGATAGAAATTGCCCAGGACGCGCCTGTGACAAATACTTCGCCCGAATGGGTGTGGGGGTAAGTTCCGTTGCCGGAACTCGCGCCGGAAATCACAAATTCCTGTGGAAAGGAAGCGTTTTTGGCTTTAACTCGTACGAGCCAGGCGCCTTGCATTTTGATTGCCATTTTCAAAAATTTTTTAGGAGTGATACAATCGGTTTTTGTTCGGAAAGACCGGATCACACCATAAGTAAAGGGCAAAATTGCAACGGGCAAAAAGCAATGTAAGTCAATGAGTTACAGAAGATTTGCTATTAACTAATTTTGCACAAATACTTACTAAATGGCAGATTAACCTTGCGGGCAGTTGGGTTGCCGGGGGGGATTATGTGTTTCACCGGTTTTCAGAACAAAGGTTGATGACC
>JAYSZC010000269.1:0-1990 GCA_043738235.1 Lewinellaceae bacterium
TGTCGACATTTGACATTGGGTGTTCGATATTCGATATTCCCTTAGTTTTGTCCCTAATTTTAAAGCCATTATGACACGCCGCGTCCTCGAAACTGAGCAAAAAGCATTGGAAATCAACCTCGACGACCAGATATACGGGGCCTTCGCCGAGATTGGCGCAGGGCAGGAAGTTGCGCGGCATTTTTTCCAGGTAGGAGCGGCGGCGGGCACCATCGCCAAAACGATGAGCGCCTACGATAAAACGGTGTCTGATGAGATTTACGGGGCAGAAGCCAAGGGCAGCGGTCGTTACGTTTGTGAATCGAGGCTGTATAAAATGCTCGACCACGAATACGCCTTGATGGAAAACCGCCTGCGAACGCTGCGCCCCGATCAGACGTTTTTTGCATTTGCAGATACGGTGGCCGCGATCAATTTCCAAAAAACCATCAAAGGCGACGGCTGGCTGGGACTTCGATTCCAGTTAAAAGCCCATACGGCCCCGAATGACCTGGTGCTCCACGTCAGGTTGCTGGACAATGACAACCGGCTCCAGCAACAGGCTGTGGGAATACTGGGCGTCAACATGATTTATGCCTGCCATCGTTTTCACCAGGAACCGGAGACACTGATCCAATCGCTGATGGACAACCTGCACGGACGTATCGCCATTGATATGATCCGGTTGGAAGGCCCCGATTTCCGGGACCTGGACAACCGGCTGGTGTCGCTGTGGATGGTCAAAAACGGCTTGAGCAATGTGGCTATTTTCGGTCCCAACGGGCGTAACCTGCACGCCGGAGAGTTTTTGTACAAAAAATCCATCCTGATTGCACGCGGCAGCTACCGCCCGCCAACGCTGGTGCAACAGGATATGATAAAAAACGCCTACGCGCAGTTCCGGGCGGAGCCGGATGTGAACCCGGAACAAAGTTTTTTTCTGACGGAAATATCGCTGGACAACCTGCGGGCAAGCGGCGAACTCGACGAACGCGATTTTATGGATCGCGCCGATTTGCTTTGCGCGCTGGAGGAAACGGTCATTATTTCCAATTGTGTGCAACACAAAAAACTGATCGCTTATTTTGACGACTATAAGGTGCAACGCATCGGCCTGACTATGGGCGTTCGAAAACTCCAGAACATTATTCGCGAGACCTGCGAATACCATGGCGACAACCTGCTGGGCGCTTTTGGAGAACTATTCCCGCGCAAAGTCCGTTTCTACATCTACCCGGCCCGTGAGCAGGACAGCCATGAACTGATTACGGCTCAAAACCTGCAAGCGCCGCCGAATATTCATTTTTTGTACGACTACCTCCTGGAAAACAAAAACATTGTTGATATTCAACACTTTAACCCCGATATTCTGGGGATTTACCACAAGGAAGTTTTGAAAATGATTCAGGAGGGAATGCCCGGTTGGGAAGAAAAAGTGCCCGAAGAAGTGGCGCGTTTAGTAAAGGAAAAACGTTTGTTTGGATATGAAGTAGTTATCCGTTATTAGTGTTGATAATCAAGCATTTATATTGACTTTAACCATTTACTTTCAAGATAACCAGACCATGTCATTAGAAGAAAAAATCAACGAAGACCTCAAAACGGCCATGCGGGCCAAAGACGAGATTGCCTTGCGCGGTATCCGCGCGATCAAAAGTGCTATTTTATTAGTCAAAACGGATGGCAGCGGCCAGGCCCTGGATGAAACCCGCGAAGTGCAATTACTCCAGAAACTAGTCAAAACCCGCCAGGAGTCGCTGGATATTTTTACCAAAAACGATCGCGCAGAACTTGCCCAAAAAGAACGGGAGGAAATCGACATCATCAAACGATACCTGCCTGCCATGATCGAAGGCGCGGAACTGGAAGCGATTCTGAAACAAATCGTCGCGGAAACAGGCGCCGTCAGCGCAAAAGATATGGGAAAAGTCATGGGCGCAGCGAATAAACAATTAGCCGGCAAAGCCGACGGCCGCGCAATTTCTGATATTGTAAAAAAATTGTTGACGTA
>JAYSZC010000270.1:0-4854 GCA_043738235.1 Lewinellaceae bacterium
GATTTAGAGTTGACACAGATCAAATTAGGTCAACTCTAAATCGGGAAAATCCGTGTAAATCTGCGTCATCCGTGTTTCCATTATTCCTACGAGGGGAAATCCGTGTCCAATCCTTTAAATCCGTGTTCAATACTCTACGAGGGGAAAACCCCATCTTACTCAAAAGTCCTCAAAATACGTCCGCGCATTCCTTCCCACATTCCGTTTCATCGAAGTGGAATCGTGGTAGTTGTCGCCTTCGTATTCTTCTCCGGCATTTCTGGAATAAAGCACACGTTCCCAACGCGGATTGTTGATTTCTCCACGCGCATTGGAGTGCAATGTGATGAAATCCTCCCCGGCCAGCGAGGGATTGTAGAACAGGAATTTGACGTTGCGCTGGTTCGTTTTAGGGAAATTGTAGTACACCCAGATTTCATAAGGCGGCGCGGCGGGATCGTCTTCCACGCGGATCAGGTCGTCGGGACGGCCGAAACGCATATAGGTGCGGCCGCGATCCGTTTCAAAACCATAGCGAAAACCGCTTTTAAACTTTTCATTGGCCGCTTTGGCAATGGCGATATGCTGTTGATAGGCTAGTTCCGGATTGTTGGCATCCATGCGAACAAAGTAGCGGAACAGGGTAAAACGCATTTGTTTTAAATCGCCTGATTTGAGCACATTTTGCAGGGTAGCCGATTCTTCATTGCTGAGCAAGGGGCCAATGGCACGCAGTCCGAAGCGCAGTTCGGGTTCTTCCAGGTTTTGTACAAACTGGCGCGCCATGACTTCGTCGGTCAGTTCTGTTTCCTTCACCTGCAGGAAGGGATTGCTGCGCTGGAAAGACAAACTGCGCACTTTGAGCAGTTCATTTGCAGTATTGCGGAGTTCGACGGTGAGCAGGTAATTGCCGCTTTCCAGTTCGCTGATGTCCATTTGCACCAGTAAGGCATCCATCGTAGACGGGCGTTTTTTTTGTGTTCCGACCGAAATGAGGTTTTTAATACCGTTGCCTTTTTCCTGTTCGATGAAATAGCGCATCGTGTAATTTTCGTCGGCGCCGAGGCTTTTATCGCTGTGGTACATTTCGGCGTAAAAAACCAGGCGTGTGGCATAACGGTCGTAAAACGCGAACGGCAAAGGCTCCAGGTAATACCCGTTTTTATTGAAAGGGCCTTCCGAGTTGTCGGCCCGGAATCCGCGCAACAGCATCGGTTCGGACAGGTATAGCCGGCGGGTGATATCTACAACAAGCGGCGATTTCATCTGATCCGTATTGGTCGAATCGAATACGTCCTGAAACGTAATTTCCAGCTCGTATTCGCCGTTGGGCACAGCGAGCCGTTTGACATCGAGCAGCGCGCGCGGGGATTCTACCAGCGGACTATGTAGGATGTATTTTTCGTAATTGACGATGTTTTCACCTTTTTTTATCATAATCAGCACCTCCACCGACGCTTGCAGGTGTATGCTGTCTACTTGTTTGAAGGTGATCGACCCCCCCGCTACTTCGAGGTTGATTTCAATATAGGGTTTGTCAGGAGTAGCATAAACGGCATAGGAAACGCCGGTATCGAGCGCTGAAACTGCGAGGGGAAGCAACAAGGCTGCGAGCAGGAAGGAAAAGGTTGTTTTTTTCATAGCAGAATAAATAAAATGCCAATAAAGATACACGGCATTTGGCAACTTGAAAAGCCATTATTTTACAAATCTCCGGTTTCGCGCAGCACGTCCTGCATCATTTGCAGCTGATTGTTGAGCATTCTTTTGACTTCAAACAACTCAAAGCGGTAATTGAACAGGTAATCGTGGTTTTCATAATGATTTTCCCGGATCGGAAAAATGCCCAGAAAGTTGGCGTGCCAGCGGATACGGCCTTTGCCCGTCAGTTCGAGCAGTGGTAGTTCCAGAAAAATGGCTTTCGGGAAAAAGATATAAATCCCTTTCATTTTTCGAATGATTTGAATCGCAATGGCGCGTTCCGGTCGCCGGTTTTCGTACCGGTATTCACTGATTTCCTGGAAATAACGCTCCCGCTGGTCTACATAACGGTGCATGGCTATCCGTTCGCGGGCATCCGACAGGCGGTAACTCCCGGGTTGAATGTCGTGCAGGTGTTTCAAAACGGCAATGGGATCAAATGCCTGATTCGATGACAGGGAATGCCATTTCCCGGTGTCGTCAATATTTGTCCAGGCGAATTTTGTTTCCTCCGTAATTTCAGCATACACAAAATCGAGGTATCGGTGGTCGGGGTGCAGCTGGTATCCGGCAAGGCTCTCCTGCATCAGCCGGATCACTTCCGGCCGCTGGACTTCCTGCCGGCTTTTGATGTTTTCATAGGCAGGTGTGATCCTTTTTTGAAACAGGTTGAGTGCGATGATTTCCCGCAGCGATTCCTCCGTGTAATGCGGGCATAAAACCAGTAAACGGCGCAATTCAGCCTGCGCATCGAAGCCCAATGCGAGGCTGTCGGCATGCGTGACAAGGGGCGAGGCGCCGTCGTGGTGCAACCAGGTGAGCAATCCGTTGCCGCACAATTCATGGATACAGCGTTCGAGAAAATCGTGCCCGTGTTCCGGGAATGCCCGGAAAGCGATCACCCAGCGTCGCAGACAGTCAATCAAACTCCTGCGGGCATCCAGTTCATTCATTCGCCGGAAATCACTATACGAAAGCCCGGTGAAGACGGATTGGTACAATTGTTCGGTGTCTGCTATATATTGCTGGTAAATGCTTTTTTTAATGTTTGGCTGTATATGCATCCACCCGGCGCGACCGGAGAAGTCGTTGATTATTTTTTCGACAATCGTATACACCTCAAATTCATACGCGGCGCATTCGGGATGCGAGATGACTTCGCCCTGTTCGTTGAGCGTAAACCAGCGTACGGGCGCAACGGACGGTTCGGACGACACCAGTAATTCCGGCAACAGGTAATCGAGCGCCAGCCGCAAAAAGGATTGCTCTTCTTCCTCTCCAAAAATATAAGCGCCCAACAAGCAGGCATGTGTAAAACGGATCACCGACAAACGGATGTCGGTGAACGGGCGGCGGCGTTTATCATCTTCCGCTATTTGTGCTGTCAGGAGTTGTCTTTTGGCTAAAAGACTCAAAAACAAGTCTTCGCGCAGCAGCGATTGCGTTTTGACAATTTTCCCCGGATCGTCCGCTTCCATCTCTTGCAGCATCTGCAGCAATTCCTGGATTTCTCCCAAAAGATCGAAATGACCGTCGGGCACAAACTGATAATGGCCGCCCACGATTTCCACCCGGCGTATCCAGGAGCATTTGCCGCCGCCGCAACACTCGATCACGGCGGCCTCCAGCAACTCCTCCGAAGGGTGCACCAAACGGCAGACTTTCAGGGTATCATCCAGAATAATACGCAGGGGAATGCGGTTATCTGGCACCGATTCGATGTGTTTTCCGGTGTGCAGGATCGGATCATTCGGGAAACGGTGATACACCCGCAGGGCGGCATCCGAAATGGCTTCCGAAGCAATCGCCAGGTTGTGGCGGGTCGTGGAAGATATACATTTACCGGCGCGCTGGTAATCGCGGAGCCGGCTGGCAAACATCAAAACATGTTGTAACAGCCGGTCATTGTCGGTCATGGCTTCCTGAATCACCCGCATGGCCGTTTCTTTTTGCAGAAAGGTAATCAGCAGATATTCAAATAGTTGTGCGGATTGCGGGTCGATTTTTGTGCGTACATGTTCGCAATGCGCAAAAGCCTGGGCGTAATTTTTGACCGCCATCGCGTCTTTGGCCAGCAAAAGGCTGCGGCGAAAATCGCTCTTTTGTTCGGATGATAAAAGACCGGTTTGCTCCGCTGGTTCCCGTTCTCCGGGAGCGGCAGGCAGTTGGAATGTTTCGGGAATCTCTATGTCGTCTATGGGGACAAAAAACGGCGGAACGGTCGTTTCTTCCCGGCTGTCGCTGACAAAGTGAAAGTAATCGCGAATAAAAAGGCGGCGCCAGTTTCGCACCAGGTCGCTTTCCTGCAAAAACTGGATAGCGTGTTGCAGGTCGATCTGGATAGGCCGGGATTTTTCATCCAGGTCGCTGATACTGATCTGGGAAAGGCGGGTTTTCTCACGCAAGTGACGGAAAGCGTCTTCAATGTCGAGGATGACTCTTTTTACTTTTACATTTTCAATAACATGCTTCAGTAATGCCAAAAGGGGCGCATGGTTGATTCGATCCGTCTGCGCCAGCAAACGTGCGCGGACGCCCTCTATATCGAGCGGCAAATCCACTTGTACGCCGGGCATGTCGTTGCTGCGCGGCGCAGCCGATAACACCGCCAGAACAGCCCGTCCTGCTCTTAAAAGTTGGCGGTCGCGTACAATACCTTGATTTTCAATTGTTTCTCCCGGAGGGAGCGCGGCAGGGTAGGGGTGTAAAATGGCCGGAACGCCCGCCTCCCGCGCCTGAATATGTACGATCTGTAAAGCGGCGTGCGCGCGTTGCGTTGCAACGGCTTGAGTGGCCTCCCAAAACACATCGGGGCTGTCCGGATAATTCATGGAGAGCACCGCTACAAATAGGTTAGCCTGTTCCAGGAATACCGCTGCCTGCTTGCGAAAAGCCTCTGTCGGAACGGTGTTTCTATCCCAAAAAACCAGCTCCTGCGGCTGTGCAAGCAGGGCTAACTGGCGTTGTATGTCACGCGCAGTGCTGTTGTCGGCAGCGTCGTAGGAAAGGAAAATGCGAACAGGCTTGCTCATTTAGGGCACAAATATAGTGTTTCGTGTGTGGTGTTTCGTGTTTGGGGGTGCTTCGCTTTGGCAACGCCCCCAACTCTAAAGGACAATGTTATTGACTTAAGCGTAGTGAAGAGGTGTCATTTGCGACGCAGGAGCAAGTGAC
>JAYSZC010000271.1:0-4847 GCA_043738235.1 Lewinellaceae bacterium
TAACCAATAACTAATAACGGATAACTAACCTAGAACTTGAATCCCAGGGTCATCAGCACGTCGCTCGACACCACATCTGTGGTAGCAACCGGCGCGCCCGCGTAAGGCGCTACCGACCCTACGCCGGTACCGCGGCGATAACCGAGGTCGAGGTAGAAGGAATTGCCGCGAACGCCTGCTCCCATGGAGAAACCCGTATTGAATCCGTCTTTGCCATCTTCCGGTTTGCCATTGAGGTTTAGGCCTGCGCGCAACCTGAATTTATCGAGCACTAATTCGCCGCCCAGGCGGACATTCAGAGCCTGCTGATAAGCCTGTTGTATGTCGCGGTTCAGTTCGCGTTCGATGCGCTCGTTTTCCGTGCTGGGAACCTGCGCATTGAGGTTATAGCGGTTTGCGCCGTAATCTACCCATTCCACATCGGCGCTCAGGAAGCCGTATTTTTTTACGATCACCCCTGCGCTGGCAATAGCCCGCCAGGGCGTGCGAAGGCGGTAGTCGGTGGTGCCTTCGGGAGAGTTTTCGACCGGGCTGCTGTTCAGGCCGTTGCCGTCCTCGTAGGTATAGGCAAAAGTATTGCTGTACGTATCCGTAAGCCGCAACGCCGTCGGGGTATGGAATGCGCCGCCGATGCGCAAGGCTTGTGAAACTTTATATGTCACGCCCAATTTCAGGTTGACGCCGATGCCTTCCGTGCGGAGGTATTCCGTATACGTCAGGTTGTCAAAATACTGTGCGTTACCATCCAGACCACCACCGGGGTCGCTTTCGTTGTATTCACCTTCGATGCGATAATTGACAAAAGGCACGCCGACCGTAGCGCCCACCATCAGTTTTTCATCGTAATTGCCGGCAAAAGACAGGATCATTTCGTTCATGCGGCCATAGGTGGTGAGCGTCTGCGAGCGATCGAGGATCGCATTGGGCGTTGCGGAAAAATCGTAATCCAGCACGCCGTTCTGCTCATAAATCGCATTGGTATTCCAGGCCAATCCCGAACCGAAAGGATACAGGTCGGCCTCGGTGCCTCCGCTGTTGAACACTGCCTGTGCATCGGCGAAAAAGCCGTTCATAATGGAGCCTTCTGCCTGGCCTTCGTAATAAATGGACTGGTGGTAGTTGTTTTGCCGGTTCAGACCGATGGCTACGTTGAACGTTTTCCAGGGGCTGTTACTCGGCGTAGTGTTGAATACCATCCCGAAATTATCAAAACCGAAAGCGCTTTTATCGTCGTCAAAACTGACATTATTGCCGCCCGCCAATTCCGTTTCAGAACGGGAAAACCGGAGGGAAGGCGTGACGATCAGCTCATTGGTACGAAACATGGCCAATCCGGCGGGATTCTGGCTGATGGCGCCAAACTCCGCGCCCAATGCGCCGAAAGCGCCACCGGCGCCGAGATAACGGGCAGTGCCGCCCGGTTGCAGATAAGAATATCGCAAGACGTCGGACACTGTTTGGCTAAAAGCGGAGGCCGATAAAAACAAGATCAATATGGGCAAAATATATCGTTTCATCTGTAAGTTGTAATTTAACAAGTAAAGAATGTGGTGTTTGGGCATAAAAAATGGGTGGAAAAGGCGTCAACACCACTCCCCACCCATCTTTTAACGAGTGCGTTTATACTTTCCGGTTTGACCGCAGTTTAGTTGCGACCCCGGCTGCCGCCACCGCTGCTGCCTGAACTCTTGCTACCGCTGTTGCTGCTGTTGTTGCTACTGCCGGAAGAAGAATTTCCACTACTGGAACGGCTGCTTCCGCTGTCAAACGTGCGTGGGCTGCTGCTTTCGTTGCGACTCGGACGGCTTTCCTGTGTTCTGGCAGGTGTATCGTTGCTGCGGGAGCGTTCTTCCGTTCTGGAAGGACGATCGTATGTGCGCGGACGTTCTTCGGTACGCGAAGGTTGAGTCTCCGGTTCACTGCGGCGCGTAGGCGTTTCGTTACGCGAAGGGCGGGTTTCCGGTTCGCTGCGACGTGCAGGCGTTTCGGTTCTCGACGGACGCGTAGTTTCCGCTTCGTTGCGGCGCGGTGCAGGTTCGCGGCTTGGCTGCGTTTCAGGTCGATCTACATTGCGACCATCTCTGGTCGTTGGAGCATTTGTTTTATCATCTGCCCGACGGCCCACGTCTTCCGAAGCCTTGATGCGGTCTGTCGAAGAGGTCGGCGTTCTCGGCGATTCCAAATTCCTGGTCGGCGTGCGGTTGCTCCGGTTTTCCAGCACAGGGCCATCTGTTTTTGCAGCTAGGCGGCCCAATCCACCATTGCTTTCAGCGATACGGGCATAACCGGTATTCACGGTTGACCCATGGCGGCGAACGCCGGTATAGGTTTTGGGTTGGTACCCGCTCGAATTACCATTATTATTACTGTAGTAGTAATTGTTATTTGCCCAGTTGTTGTTGCCGTAGCCGTAGTATGGGTTATAACCGTTCATTGTCCAGTATGGGTCGTAATAGTAATTGTTGAAGGCCCATGGGTTATTCCAAGCGTTGAAACCGTTGTAACAGCTGTTCCAGCCCCAGGAACTCCATACCGGGCCTACGCCCCAGGAATACCAGCTGTTCCAGCGTTGTGCCCTGCGCCATTGTCTCCAGGTAAAGTAATCATTGTACCCGTAGGTATAAATGCTGTTACCCGGCATAAAGAATGGATCGTAATAGTACAGGTCGACGAAGAATGGATCGTAATAATCGATCACTCTTGCAGGGCGGTGAAAACGCCGGATGCGCGAAGAATACTGATACGCGTAATCGTCGTCTTCATCGTAGTACTGGTCATCATTGTCATAGCGACGTGTGATGTTACTTGGTTCCCGGTATTCAGAATCGTCGCTGTTGTTGTTTGTTCTAACAGTTTGTGCGGGCGCATCTGTGGCCGGGTCATAGTAGAGATCGTCCTGGGCGGCAACCGGGGCATACAGCCCAAGGGTGCAGAAAACCAGGAGAATCCAAAACAGAGACTTATTTTTTTCTTTCATGGTGTAGTAATGTTTTTTTGCGAGTGTTCCGGTACGCAAGTTTACAGGGTCAAAAATATTACCTTTGCGCACTTTTTTTGGTTAATGTGGCTTTAAATGCTGAATGAGTAGTGGTTAAAGTTGGCTTAATACGGCAATTTACACGGATACTTTTGTTAAAATCGAAAAGTGTTCATGCATTTCAGGCGTTTATTCAAACTTTTTTCATTCAAAACTTTCATTATTCATTAGATCAATGAAACCTTCATAAGTAACATGCAGTTGAAACATTAACCGGTATTTAACCAAATCTATCCGTAAAATTGTCCGGAATAGCCATTTCATAAGCGCTTGTTCCAAACGATGCTCAAAACTACAAATAAATAATGGCAAAAGAAATTACTCCTCGTTCGGAAGATTATTCGCAGTGGTACCTCGATATTGTACAGAAAGCCCGGCTGGCCGACAATTCGCCGGTGCGCGGCTGTATGGTCATCAAACCGCATGGTTTCGGTATTTGGGAGCGTATGCGCGATGCGCTGGATGCGATGTTCAAGGAAACCGGCCACGTCAACGCCTATTTCCCTTTGTTTATTCCCAAAAGTTTTTTGAGCAAAGAAGCCGCACACGTGGAGGGTTTTGCCAAAGAATGCGCCGTGGTGACGCACTACCGGCTCAAAAATGACCCGAATGGCGGCGGTATCATCGTCGACCCGGATGCCAAACTGGAAGAAGAACTGATCGTGCGCCCCACTTCCGAAACCATCATCTGGAATACGTACCGCGACTGGATTCAGAGCTACCGCGACCTGCCGATCCTCATCAACCAATGGGCCAATGTCGTGCGTTGGGAAATGCGCACACGCCCTTTCCTGCGCACCACGGAATTTCTGTGGCAGGAAGGTCATACGGCGCACGCTTCCGCCGAAGAAGCCATTGCCGAAACCGAACAGATGCTCGATGTGTACGCCCAGTTTGCTGAAGAGTGGATGGCTATGCCTGTCATTAAAGGTATCAAAACGGCCAACGAACGTTTTGCAGGCGCTGTGGAGACCTACTGCATCGAGGCGCTCATGCAGGACGGCAAAGCGCTTCAAGCGGGCACTTCCCATTTTCTGGGACAAAACTTCGCCAAAGCATTTGATGTGCAGTTTCTCAACAAGGAAAACCAGCAGGAATATGTGTGGGCTACCTCCTGGGGCGCCTCCACCCGCCTGATCGGCGGTCTGATTATGACGCACTCCGACGACGACGGCCTGATACTTCCGCCCAAACTGGCGCAGGTGCAGGTGGTGATCGTCCCGATTCCGAAACCATCGCCCGAACTAACGGAAGCCGCCGATAAAATTGCCGCCGAACTGCGCGCCAAAGGTGTCCGGGTGAAAATTGACAACGACGATCAGAACCGCCCCGGTTTCAAATTTGCCGAATACGAAATGATCGGTATTCCGGTTCGCCTCGGACTCGGCATGCGCGACCTCGCTTCCGGTCAAGTGGAAGTGGCCCGCCGCGATACCAAAGAAAAAACCAATGTGCCGCTCGACTCCATCGGCAGTTACGTGTCAGACCTGCTCGATGAAATCCAGCAGAACCTGTTCAACCGCGCCAAAGCCTACCGCGACGAACATATCACGAAGGTGGATACCTGGGATGAATTGGTGGATGTGCTCGAAAATAAAGGTGGTTTTGCTTTCGCCCACTGGGATGGCACGACGGAAACGGAATTGGACATCAAGGAAAAAACAAAAGCCACGATTCGCTGTATTCCACTCGATTCACCGGAAGAAGCCGGCGCATGTATTCTGACTGGCAAGCCGAGCCGGCGCCGGGTGCTGTTCGCAAAAGCATACTAAAAAATAGAAGTGAGAGGGTGAGAAGTGAGAGGGTGAGA
>JAYSZC010000272.1:0-13315 GCA_043738235.1 Lewinellaceae bacterium
AATTTCCGGCCAGTGATGGCCCACCTCCGGTAAAGTAGGTATAAGATGCTGGCGACGGCGCTGCCGGCGGGGTCGTTTGGATCAGGACGCCGTCTTTGTACCATTCCACCGTTACATTACAGGGTGGGTCGGGCGGCTGTGGGGTGAATTGGACTTCCATGTACACGCCTGTCGGATCGCAGGGGTCATCGTATTGAGCAATGAAGGATGTGATTTGCAGCGGGTCGCGCACGTCAATTTTCAGTTGTACATTATCTTCCGGACAGTCGCCGTTGGTAGATTTCACGGAATACCAGGTATCCTGAATAAGCGGGTTGGTGTTCCAATAGAGACTGAGTGTGCCGGCAGGCAAGGGCTGCCAGGTGCTGCCGTCGGTACTTTCACACCAGGTCCACGAAGGCGGGCCGGGTGGTGTTCCCGAGCAACCGGGTGTAAATTGCAGGGTAGCGTCTCCGCCGTAACACAAAGGCAGCGGCTCCAGCGGGACTACGGCCAGAGAACCTTTGGGCGCATCATCGCTGTACAAACGGATGCGCGCCCGGCAGTCGCGTTGACCGCATGCATCAGTGATAACAACGGTGTAGAAAAAATCCTCATAACAATCCACCAGCGGATTGGTCATGGAAAGGCCCGAAACAGGCTGGAATGGGCTGGGGCCATTGTGCACCAGGTTGCCACCCGGATCCAACCAGTCGATATTGGGCGGGCAGGCGTTCGCCGGTGTGTTAAGTGTTAATGTCAACAAACCCGGCACAATTGGAGTCCCCGTATAACAATAACTATAATCATTCAGGCTGCAAGTGCTGGGCGCACAAAACTGCACCATTGCAATGTTGGATGTCAGCACTTTACAGGGGCCGTCGTTCAGGTACACCACGGCGTATACACACAAGTCGCCGGAAAAAGTGCTGACTGGAAACAAGTGCAAGGGCTCGAGTACATTGGTATAATTATTTTGGAACGGGGTTCCACCCCAGGGCGTGGAAGGACAGCCTCCTATCGGTTTGGGCATGACAAACCATGCTACCTGGCTGATATTATTCAAAGAAACGCCGTTTGCAGGTAGTATGGGGACGTCGAGCGTGGCATCTGTTTCGCATACGACCTGGTCGGGTACTTCAATGGATTTGCAACATTTGGTCGCTACCGAGAAGGGTAGCGTACAGGTATAGGGCAGGCCGGTAATGGGGCAAATACAATTGATTTGCACCGTAAAATTTAAAGCGAGTGGAATGATTGGTGTATTCACCGAAATGGTGCCGGTGATGGTCGCGCCTCCTGTAAACGTGTTGTAATTAATAGGCGAATTCAGGATACCGGGCAAAGGGGTAGTCAATACATAGTTACAAGCCCCCGAATTCAGCGGGTCGGTCACTGTGATCGTATAGGTGTATAGATCGGGCGTAAATGTACAATCGAGTACGCCCGATGCCTGCCCGCAGCAGGTGCTGGGCACTACCACCGTGTGCATGACCGTGCATTGCGTACCGAGAGGATCGGTGATCTTCAGGCAAACCTGGTACGTGTTGCCGCCGCAGGGGAACATGTGGGAAATGATAGCATTGTTGGTGACCTGGTCCGGCGGGCCGCCACTGCAATCGAAATCCCATTCATAAGTGTAGTTACCCGGAATGGGGTTGGGGCAACTCGCGTCGAAAAACACCTTAAAACAATTACCGGTACTCCAGGTAAAATCGCAGGGACAAGGATCCTGCACAGAACAGAAGTTGTTACAACCGAACATACAATTCTGGATGATCGGCGGAAACGCCAGGTTCGGAAAGGGATTCACCGGCGCAACGGTTACTGCAACGGCATTCGGGGAAGGGGTAAAAGCCGTCGTAGGAAAGGGGAAATCGACCCGGCATATGGAATTCAGATCAAGATCAAAGGAACCGATCAGCATGTCCCAATTTCCAAACCCCGAAGGATTGTTCAATCGGGCATCCGCATAAAAAATCCGGTCGAAGGCAGGTGTGACGGAGATAACGCCTGTGCCATAATTTGTTTCCGCAGTTTCTTCCAGATAACGCGCCCAGTCTACCGAAAGGCTGGCCTGGCCTGCGTGTATGAAGTTATTTATCTTGTGAACGACCTGGTAGTTTTTGGGATGTTGGGGCGTCAGGTTTTTATTCTCACCGATGACGTATAGTTTGCCGAACTGATCGGTCCATAAGTCATTGAATCGGATGATATTCTGAAAACGCAAACCAGATCCGGAGCCTGCCGGTAAAAAACCAAGGTTCAATACTTCTACAAAACCCTGGTTCACAGAGAAGTCCTCCCCGACCATGGCTATAAATCCATTTTGCAATTCGAGGCCGTCGTAAATATCCAGGCTGCCGGGGTAGGTGAAACTGTTCAAGACCGTTCCATTATTTGAACAATTTACATGCAGGAGTACGCCATTGTTGGCAATATCGTTGCCGAACAAAATCAGATTGCTGCCGTAAGGGATCAACCCTCTGGAGAATTCATTGTCCACTGGCGAAATAGTGTATTCATTTCCCCACAGTAAATTTCCGTTCAAATCCACATTGAACAGCACAACAATATCGAATGCAGAAGGAGTAGAAGTCGGGTTTTTTATGCCTGCAATGTAGAAAGGAGCGTTGGGGTTGCATGGATTCGGGTGCCTGACGATGCGGTCGAACCGCTCCCGGCCGTTTTGGGTGTACCGTTGAAAAACCATCAGATTGCCGTTGCCGGAAATCCGGGCCAGAAACGATGCATTGTCGAACGTATTGGAAAACGGGGAAGTATGCCCTACGATAAAGAGTTCATCCTGTGTGGGTTCGTAATCGAAGTCGTTGATGCGGGTATGCAGTTCAAAACATTTTTCCCATACCAGCGCGCCCGTGCTCAGGTTGAATTTTGTGAATGTGGCAAATTCATTCCCGCCGACCACTTTATACCCGGCCACATAGATGCCGTCGTTGAATGCCTTGATCACGGTTGGTCTGTTTTCCTCGGCGTTGCCGTATATTTTTTCCAGAAACACCGGATTGATCTGCGCCGACAGGTTTACCCCTATGGCAAGGCTAATTATGTATAGTATGAATATCTTTTTCATTTGTCAAATGTTAGTTTTTTGAAAATGGGAGTGGAATAAGCCTGGTTCACGGGCAAGGCACGATTTTCAGGGTCGTTGTTGCACAACAAGCCGGATTGAGCGAATTGCACACGGTGAGGGTGTAAATGGTGCCGCCAGGGGCTGGTATGTGTACCAGCGTACAGCCATTTACGCTTACCAGCGTTCCGCTGTCCCACGACCAGGTGTAGGTGAGGGGCCCCGTACCCTGGCAGGAGTCGAAAGAATCACAGCCGCTGATCGTGATCGGCATATTGAGACAAGCGCAAGGGTTGTCTTCCGGGCACTTGATAATGGGTGTGATTTCACAGACTTCCAGGCAAAATTGCGGTGTCACGGTTTTTTGGCAGCCGTCAGATATTTCTACCCAATAGCAACCTGTCTTGTTGGCATTGTATGAAGAAGACGGCCCCGATTGCACCTGCAGCCCATTCCAAAACCAGGTATAGGTGTAAGGGCCGGGATTGTTAAGTGAAAGCGTCGTGAAATTATTAAGGCAAATCGGCGAAATACCCGTGATGAAGTCTGTGGGTGGCGGCGATTTTAAACAAATGCGTACTTCGTTACTGTGACAAGGATCGCAGCCGGAGGGTGTACTGAGCGGACGGCATTCAATGCGGTAGTAAATACATTTTGCGCCGGGAGGCCATAAATAAGGCGAGGAAGCCACATTCGGCGGACTCAACTGCGGCAGGATATTGGTGTTTTGTACCGTATTGGTCGTACCAAGCAGGTCGTACCAGGTTCCGGGTACGTCCGTGTCGAAATGGTATTGCCAAACGGCATTGCAATTTTTGAAATCGGGCGGATTGAGCATGCCTACCTGCGCATAATCACCCGGACAGATCAGGTAATCGTAGATGCCGCCATTCGGGTCGGGCATCAACGTGGGCGGAGTCGTCAAGCCGTCTATGATGCCGCACATGGGCAACTTGTCCACCGGAATACAGACGCTTGGGTTGACTTGCGGACAGGCGCAATGCTGAATTTTTGCTTCAAAACACATCTGCGGCCACACTGCCAAACCCGTGTAAGTGAACGAAGTGACGTTGCCTACCCCAGCGATAGGCAAGCCGTTCAGGCACCATTGAATGGTCAGATTATTCAAAAATGAAGGACCCGTCAGAGATACATCGATCGTTACGGGCATGGTCGGGTCTTCACAAAGATTGCCGTTGAAAGGCAAAGGAGCCTGTACGATTGTTTGTACTACCGCATTTGTAACCGGACAACAAATTCGCAGGTCATGCACCGAAGTGGTGTAGGTGCAAGTTAGTGTGCCCATCGTCTTTTTGATTTTGGCACGGTACCGGCGATCTTCATAACCCGTGGTGCTGGTCGCACAGTTGTTGCCGACGATCACACCGGACGGCAGTCTGAAACAAGTATACCCCAGCACTGCATAGGGGCTTAAGGCCGGATCAGGAGCAAAAGACGTTGTACCGTCGCTCGATTCCCACACCACCATCGTACCGGCGCCTGCTCCGATGGGGTTTGAGTTCTCGGTGACACAAATGTGGACAGGGTCGCCGCTGCAAATGGTGGTCAGTAAAATGGGAAAAAGCGCAGGCTGATCGCTGATGTCCAGCGTATACAGCGGCGCACAGGTATTGCAAATAAAATTGCTTGTCGCATTGGCATTGACCAGGTCGAAACCGGTCGCTCCGCTGCTCAATATCCCATTGTTAAAATTTCCGCTTACGTCGAGCGCCTGAGTCCCTGCCGGATTGGGCCCTCCGGGGGTAAGCCCCTGATCGAGTGGCCAGTATGCAACCCAGTCTGTGGAGACGCCGCCAAGTGTGCAGTCTTTAAAATCGCGGATTTCATTGATGCTGCGAACTGTTTTCCACAGCCTGATTTCATCTACCTGTCCATCCCAATCTTCACCGGCAGCGCCGACAGGGGAATGCCCCACCTGAAAAGTATTAAATTCAAATAAAACACTGGAAGGGAAAGTAATGGTATTGATCAAGACGCCGTCCAGGTACACCCGCATGTTTTGCGCACTATAGGTAACAGCGATGTGGTGGCAGTCATTGGTGACGGGTGTATTGGAAATTGGCGTGGCAGAAAAGGTTCCGCCGGTGCCCCAGCGGTATTTGTAGTGCAGCAGGCCGCTGTTGCAAAGACCTATATCCAGAACGGAAAAAGTTGGAATGGTACTCCCTCCTGAAAAAGAAAAAAGCCGCCTGAAACCATTCACACAATTGGTACCCCCCGGAGCATTTGCGTAGAACCATGCCTCCGCAGTAAAAACCGGATTGCTCGAAAATGAGATCGGAAGCGGGGAAAGTGTGATGTAATCATCGTTCCCATCAAAAGCGAGGGATTGATTATCACAGACTTGCGCTATACTTGAAACCGCATTGCAATACAGCAGCAACAAGCAGAAAATCAGTCGGGAAAGGAATGTTTTCATAAAAATTTGATTTTAAAGGTTCGAAAACAGGCAGCTTCAGGGGGGCATCGATCTTATATCCGCTACGGCCGGTTTTTGTTACCCCTGCCGATGATTCATCCCCTAAATTTATCTGCATATTTCGTTGCCATAGCCGAACAAATGACACGATGCGCATCTTTCAGGATATCCGGTGGAAAAAAAAGTAGATTCGGCAGGGTAAGATTATCTTTGGAACTGCGATGTTGATATATTGCACCAAACTGCACCGACACTATGCTACCTTCCATTCGCATCTGCCTGATTGACGATGAGCCGCTTTGCCGCGATGCGCTCCGCATATTTCTGGAAACGGGCTGCCCCGAGGCAGTCATAGTGGGAGAGGCGGGTTCGCTGGCCGCCGCCGTTGCGCTGCTGTCGAAAAGTCTTCCCGATTTGCTTTTGCTGGATGTCGACCTGGGTGACGGTACTGGCTTCGACTTGCTCAACCGCTTTCCCCAGCCGTCTTTCCGGGTGATTTTTACCACGGCGCACGATGAATTCGCCCTCCGCGCTTTTCGATACAGCGCAGTGGATTACCTGCTGAAACCTGTTGATCCCGAAGAATTGGTGGTTGCGGTACGCCGGGTGCTGGTTCCTGTGGATACGCCTTCACGGCATCGGCAATTAGAGCAATTGCAGTACCATGCCGGCACCCACAACTTCGACCGCATCACCCTGAATACGGGCAGCGGCCTGCTGTTTATCCAGACCGCAGAAATCATGCGACTGGAAGCCCAGGGCAATTACAGTTTTGTTTTTCTGGAAAACGGCGAGCGCCACTTAGCCGCCCAGTCGCTGGCCACCTTCGAGGAAATGCTGCCCACGCCGCCTTTTTTCAGGGCGCACCAATCCCACATCGTCAATACCCGGTTTGTACGGAAATTAGCCAAAGACGATGGGGATAGTTTGTGGATGAAGGATAAGGCGGTGGTGCCTTTAGCCCGTAGACGTAAAGAGGCTTTTATGGAGATGATGGGGTGAGGGCCCCTTACTTCTTCGTTTGCTCAAACCAGCGCCTTGAGCAGATAAGCATCCAAATAATTAAGTATGGATCGACTTGACACGTTCTTTTCCCAGGCTACCTCTTCATGACTTATCTGGATAATTTCCTGGCTTCCAACTTTCCTGAATCGTTCGAAAACAGTTTGTAAAACAGCTGATTCTGATTCACTCAGTTGGATAGCATCTGCCGGCGTATCTCCTGGTAAAAATCGTGTGCCGATGCTTCCATTTGCATATTCATGGTGCTCCATTCTTGCAAACTGTTGATTTTCAACATATTGAAATAAGCCATCGAAATTATTGGGCACTGGCCCCATATCAATTGCCCGGTACTTGGCGCCACTTATGGAACGCCCTGTTCTTTTGAAGTGCAAAAAATCGGCGTAAAAAAGTAGCTTGTTCATCTGGGTCTTAAAGGGTGTCATTTTTTGAGCAAAAAACTGTGTCATTGCTCCAAAACGACCTAAATCAGGTTGTCGAAATCCTCGTTCTACAGTGGGGCCATCTTCTCCCATTAACAGGCGTAAAGTCCATTCTGCTTCGCGCCAGTTAGGTTGCTGCTCCATTAATTCTTCTGCTTTGTGGATGAGTCGGGCTTGCTCTTCTGTGCCCAATCCACTCAATTCCACCAATTGGCAAAAACCTTTTGGGTGACGGGCGAGGTAAATCAAACTGGCGTTTGACTCACTGGGTAATTCGCCGTTTTCATATTGCTTGTATTGATTGATGCCAAAACGCAGCACTTCCGACATTTTTGCTGCTGAAATATTGTATTGCTCCCGGATGGCTTTGATTTCTTCGGGAAATGGGAGGTGATGATTGCTGCGGTATTGATCTGTGGCCTGACGAAGATTACTGGTCACTTGCATTTCATCTTCAAATTCTTCACCGGTGTCTTCACATTGCCAAACGTGATACATCACCGGAAAAGATTCTTTGCGAACGACAAGGGTGCTAAGGCGAACGAGTAACTTCATCTCCTTGCCTGTGATGGGACTTTGCATAGGTGGGGATGTAACGGTGATTTCAAGATCGGCAAGGGGTTGAGTGTTCTTCTGACGATCATGCCTGAAGAGCAAATCCCAGATGCTCATTTTCACTTTAAAGTTGTATAGAAATAACTGTACTTGTAAAGTTTGTTCCATGAATATATACAGAAAACCGTGAATTACTCAGATAATGAGCAAAAAATGTTTGTTGCACCTCTCATGAGATTGGATTCTCTGGCTAATGTTAAATGAAGACTTTGTCGTGCAAAGGTATTATATTTTTTTAAAAATCACTTTATAGTGAAAAATATTTTTTGAATCATAAAATATTTATTGCTTTATTTACTTAATTAGTACTCAATGCACGGCCTTCAAATCGTTCAACGCCAGGATTATGCCCACAATGGCTCAGATTCCCAACCATTGGGGAAACCCATGCTTATTAGATCTGTTTTGGGATATTCATGCAACAGTGCTTTTAAACGGATACTAAAACTATGACTTGGAGCAACCGTATTCAGCAAATACTGTATACTGCAAAGTGTTACATATAGCCGATCAGCAGGTACTGCCGAGTTGTTTAGCCAGGTAAAAGCCGGGTTTTTAGGTAGTTTGGGTATTTGAGTGAGCGTACGATTCCAAAGCCTGCCATGATGAGCACAGATATTGCGCACGTGGCTAAGCATATGTATCCAACTTTCCAGCACAAATACATTCAGGCCAAAATGTGCAGCTATTGACTTCTTTTCTGCTGAAATGCGCAGGTTCTCATACAACTTTGAAAGTGTGCCGAGTGAAAGTATCTCAAGTGACATCCAGGACGGCGGACGTTTTGGAGATGTGTATTTCAGTTTGTAGTGCTTGATAAAGACCTCCGATGAGCGATGGATTTCTTTGTCCACTGTTCTTAAGTCGTTCTTGAAATTCGCTAAGTTGTGATAGAGTCCTTTCCTTTGAAAAAAATGGCTACCGTGTACCAATGAGAACTGGTAGATGATTTGAGTACGCAACGCTACTTCAATTCGCTCAATGGCATCGAATACAAGAACGCGTAACTTTCGATCAAAACGATATACATCCAGCACGTCATCAAATGTCACGCCGGGATGAAAAGGATGATTGGTATCTCTGTTGTCCTGAAAGGGAAAAGTATAGGCGCGCAGCCGATAATAACTGATGTGCGACAGGTAGGAAGCCGCTTGGGCAGTATCAGTGATATTCAGACCCCGACTTTGAAGCAAGCGGATTTGGTCAGGAATAGGAAGCGCCGGTTTGATGTATTGCATTGGTAAAAAATAACCCGCCCGGGTGCGCTGTTCTGATGGGAAGCGTGGCAGGTCTTATTAACCGCAAAGGTACAGACTATATTTGCACTTGTGCAAGTGCCTGATTGTCTTTTTATTGTCACTATCCAATTAACTTCTTTACAATACCATCCACCTCTTTCAACTCCTTCGCCAAGTACCGTTTTATCGCCAAACGCAACTTCCCCAGGTGCATCCCGCTCAGCGGTGAAGGCGGCGGATTGTCGCGTAGATATTGCGAAGTTCGTTCGTGGCAAAGATGCCCAGCCCCCCTCACTCCAGCTCCCGCACATTATCCTTCGGCTCCCGATCCATCAGTAATCTGAACGGATCAATCCCCGCCTCAAAAGGTTTTTCATCCACCACAAAGGTAAAAGTGTTGTCCTTTTGGCTGATTTTGACGCGCTGCCGGTACAGCGTTTTGCCGTATTTTTTGTCGCCTTCGGGTTTGGCGAAAGCGCCGATGTCTATCCAGTCATTCACGGGCACTTCGGTTTCCTTGCCGAGTTCGTCAGCTTTCAGTTTGCGGCTTTCCACCTGAATCGTGACCTCCCATTTGTTGTTGCCGAGATCTTTGGCACTCACTTCTTCGGCCCTGTTTTCAAACAAGGTAATGTCCCAGAACAAGTCCTTAATGATGTATTGCAGGGAGTCGGGTGTTTGGGCGGCAAAAGCCTGCACGGCATCGATGCTGGTGGGGTAGGGCGGGTTTTTATACCTGAATTTTTCCAAAAAGGCCTTTAGTCCGGCATTCACCTGCGCTTCGCCGATCATTTCTTTCAGGTAATACATCACTGCCGAGCCTTTGTTGTAGTGGATATAGCCCTGGTTTTCGCATTTGGCGAGCGGCATTTCTTTCTGGGTTTCCCGGCCCCGGGCGCGCAGGTACCTGTCGGTTTCGTAATCCAGGAACTTGCGCATGATGTCCCGGCCGTATTCGTGTTCCATCACCATGAGGGCGCTGTATTGCGCGAAGGTTTCGGTCGTCATTTCAGCGCCCTGCATACTGGCGCCGCATTCCTGGTGCGCCCACCACTGGTGGCCCATTTCGTGCGCCACGACGTAAAAGACCATGTCGATATCGTCTTTTTCGGGTTGAAAATCCTCGATAAACCCGATGCCTTCCGAATAGGGCATGGTACCCGGGAATGCCTGCGCAAACGTCGCATACCGCGGAAACTCGATGATGCGGCATTGTTTGTGGTAATACGGGCCGAAGTTGGTCGTATAGTATTCAATACTTTTTTGCATCGCTTTCAACATGCGCGGCACGTTGCGGGCATGGTCGGCGTGGTAATACACTTCGTAGTCGATGCCGTCTTTTTGTTCGCGCGCCACCTCGTAGCGGGCGGAGAGGAAGGAATAAAAATTCCAGGCTTTATGGTCGAGTTTGTAGTGGAAAATGCGGCGGTTGCCTTCGGTTCTTTCGCTCACGAGCGAGCCGGGCGCAATGGCGATCTGACGGGCTGAAGTGCTGATGGTGGTCTCCACATGCACCCAGTCAGCATCGATGCTCAGGTACTGGTTGCTACGGGCGGCGAGGTTGGCGGTATCGAGCGCCGGCATCCTGCTTTTTTCGGGCAGGCCTTTTTTCCGGCGTTCGTTTTTGTCTGATAGTTCGCCGCCCTCCTGGTAACCGAAGGAAGGAGAAATATCGGTATTGTTGAAAAAGGTGCCGTTCTGTGTGATACTGGTGTTGGACAGTTCGTTTTCAAAACCTTTTGCGCGGTATACGGTGTTGAATTTCAACAACATAGAATCGCCGGGCGCCAATGCGGGATTGATTTTGTAAAAACGCAGGTACAAAGCGGAATCGTTCAGCAGCAGGCTGAGGCGCTCGTTTTCAAAAGAGAATATGCCCTGATGCGGAATTTGAACCAGCAGCGAATCGAGCGGCCGGTCGTGCAGGTTGCGCACCCAGAGCTGACCGTCGGCCTCGTAGCTGCGGGTTTCGGGGAAAATGCGGATATCGTATTTGGTATCGTAAATGCGAGGCTGCGGGAATCCCTGGAAACGCTTATACTCCTTTTCATACCGTATCTGAAGGCGCTCCTGCTCGTCGCCGCTCACGGTGGGATTGAGTCCGCGGGTATTGTAAAACGTAAAGCCGGCGGTGCATAGCCAGATCAGAAAGATGCCGATACCCGCCCAGCGGTAGTTTTTCCATTCCTGGGCAGCCAAATCAAGGCGTTTGAACATGCCTGACTCCTTGCCACGCGGCCACAGACAAACTGCCGCTACACCCAGCAGACCGGCAAACAACATCCAGTAGGTATGAAACCAGGACAGTCCCGGCGCATAAGGCTTATAACCGTACAGGTCGCTGACGGTGTACGAGGGCGTACCGCCGAGTTTGACCATATTGCTGCTCACATCCATCACGCCCCAGATAAATGAGTTGACCACCACCACGATGACGCAGATAAAAAAGCCGAGGTACATATTCGGCGAAATGGCGTGGATAAACATAAACAACGCGATCAGGAATGCAAAACCCAGCATATCGAGCACCAATAATTCGCGGACATACACCCCGATTTCATACCGGTCGAATCCGTGCAGGGCCTGTGCAACAATGGCCGCTAAGATGGCTACTACATTGAGCAGAAACGCTACGGACAGGATGGTGCTGTATTTGGCTACATAGCCCGTCCAGGTACGGGTCGGCAGCGCATCGTAAATTTCATTGACCTTGGCCGTGCGTTCTTTCCATACCAAGGCGCCGGCAAAATAGGTCAGAATGGCGATGATATACAGGTAAAACGAGCCGCGTATCATATCTACCATCGTGTAGGTAATGGGTAGATTGCTGGTGCCGTAACCTTCCGTGGCGTATTGAAAATTGGGAACACAATTCACCAGGCCCAGAAACGCAAGTATGATAAACGCGGTGCTTTTGATCACACTTTTGAAATCGACGCGCAGTTGGCTCCACAATTGGCGGAGGGTGGTGGAGAAGCCTGCCTGCGTAGTGACGGGTTGACTTGAAGTCACCCCGTCACTTGGGGTGCCAGGCTTATTGACGGGGTGACTTGAAGTCACCCCGTCAATAAGAACGGATGCCTTCGCCTTTTTACTGAGTTTCTTCTTTTCCGAAAAGTCGAATTTGAAATAACCAGCCACCAGCACGGCTATCCCGACCGCCATCCAGATCAGACGGTTGATCAACAACATGGGTTCTACAATGCTCACCGAAAGATGGTTCTTGTCATCCACGGTCCAGTATTTGGTAACGATGCTGAAAGGCCGCATCCCGAAAGGGTCGAGCAGGCTGGCAACCTGTTCATTTTGAATGTCTTGCATCAGATTACCCGCAATGATATAACCCACCAGCAGCACTACGCCCGCTACGAAAGCATACATCGTACTGCGTGTCAAAACGGCCACCGTGTACAGGATACCGCCGGCAAAAATCATATTGGGAATCACGATGACCAGGTAAGCGTTGATGTGCCCCATGACCTCGAAAGGACCGAAACGCTCTGCATCCATCCATCCGAATGCGGGGCCGAGTGCAGCGCCCAGCCACATCCCCAACGATACGCCGAACATCGGGATCAAGGCGATCAACAGCGCGCCGAAAAAGTGCCCGAAGTAGTAACCTGCTTTATGAATAGGTGAAGAAAAAATGATCTGATCCGTGTTGTTTTCGAAATCGCGGATCGCTGCGCCATTCAGAAAGGCCACCACGAGCAAGAGCGAAATAATGGAAAACACCGCATACCAGTTCTGCGCTACAAAAGGCGCATTTTTCCACACATTACCGTACGAACCACCGATATGAACATCATCGGATACTGTAGCCGAAAAAGTAAGCAAGGCAAATACGAACAGGAAAATCCAGGGCATAGGCGAGCGCAGCCAGGACTTGATTTCAAATTTGAAAAAGGTCGTAAACATAGTGTCGTGTGTGGTGTATCGTGTTTGGTGTCTGGGGCAACTGCCCTGGGGTATGATCCGGTTGTAATTGGAGCTGCTGACACTTAAGTAAAAGGGCAAAATTGCAAAGGGCAAAAAGCAATGTAAATCAATGAGTTACAGAAGATTTAGGCTCAACTAATTTTGCACACCTACTTAAAATAAATCACTCGGATTCATGGATAAAAATTCCTTCCAGTGAAGCCCGCTATCGCCGACTAAGAGTATTTTATCAGGCTGAAACGATTTTTGAAAAGCCGCCATGCCGGAGTGATACCGGGTGGTAGCCGTACTTTTTACTTCTATTCCGATTACTTTGCCGTGTTTTTCCAATACAAAATCTACTTCCTGGTCTCCATCGCGCCAATAGAACAACCTGAAATCATCGGTCAATGCGGCATTGATCAAATGCGCTCCTATCGCTGATTCTACTTGCCGTCCCCACAAGTTGGGTCTTTGTTGTATGCCCACGAAATTTTCAGGACTTTGCATACTCATCAGCGCCGTGTTATGAACCTGAAATTTTGGACTCGAACTCCGCTGCACAATTTTGCTCCCGGCATATTTTTCC
>JAYSZC010000273.1:0-4842 GCA_043738235.1 Lewinellaceae bacterium
AAAAACCGCCGGCGCCTTGATCATTGCCGCTATTACCCCCAACAATTATTACCTGCGATCGAGGAACAATGGCGCGACCATTGGCTTTCTGCCTGGCGGCGGTGTCGTCACATCGGATTTTCTGGATGCAAACGGCGGGCTGATCGTGAAGGGGGGCAGTAGTCCTACCCTGCAGATTTCTCAAAATGGCGGCGCCAATTTTTTCAACCGGACGATTGCGCCGGGGTTCAACAACAACTACCAAGTCGTGGTGCTGGATAGTGCCATTGTCACCCGCGTGCAGTCGAACGGAGGGGCGCTCAGCGTACAAATATCGTTTGATACGGCGCAGAACTGGCAAGCGCTGAACCTGCCTGCGGGATTTGACCCGGATATTGTCACTTTGCGGCGTTCCGGTGATAAAGGGTTGCTGGCCCTGATATTCGGGCAATATGCCTGGACAACCGATTATGGCGCCAACTGGACGGTATTTTCAGCACCGGAGCCGCCCAGGGAACTGCTGCAAAGTGGTAATGACTGGCTGCTATCTTCCTCAAACGGATTCCACCGGACATCGGATGCCGGCGTCCAATGGAGCGATGCCAGTGCGGGTTTTATGGGGCAGGTTGCTTACCGGGTGAATGCAGTGGGCGATAAATTGTATGCCCAGACCTATAGTTCATCTTCTTCTGACTTTTCCGTTTATGTTACCGATGCAGACAGTAACGAGTGGGTGAAATCGACTGGTCCCGGCGGTGAAGCATCCATCTATGCCGGCAGCGAGACATCGGATACTTTGGTGACTTTCAATCAGATATCCCTGGATGGCGGTCAGACCTGGACCTACATTACCTATCCCAATGTCTCCGGGATTAGTTTCTCGGATATAGAAATTCACAACAACAAAGCTTACGTAGCGCTTGGAAATTACAATATTTATGCTGTTCCATTCACCGAAAACCCTGTTGCAGAAGTGATCTCCGGCCCTACGATCGATAATTTGTACGATCTGCTGTTTGTGGGTGATTCGTTGTATGCGGCGGACGTTAAAGGGCATATTTACCTTCAACTGCCTAATACGACCGACTGGATACCGCTCACCAGCGGCGGTCCCGGATACGCCGGGAAGTTGTTCCGCATC
This sequence comes from Lewinellaceae bacterium, assembly GCA_043738235.1. Lineage (GTDB taxonomy): Bacteria > Bacteroidota > Bacteroidia > Chitinophagales > Saprospiraceae > M3007. The sequence goes on from JAYSZC010000273.1 coordinate 1,121, forward strand.
AACGGGCGGTTTTTTCTGCCCCGCTGGACGGATATTCGTTATTCGGACGACGGTTTTCTGTTTCAAACCCTGCCGGTTGAAGGACTGAATATAAGCCCGACAGAAATTACGACGATTTACGACATGATCGGCGTCGATAGCGTTATTATAGCCGCGACAGAAACGGGTATTTTCTTTTCCACGGACAAAGGGGAACACTGGTTGCCATTTGATACCGGGTTGCCGGAGACGGAGCATGACTACTTGCCTGCGCGGGATTTGACGGTCCGGAACGGCGTTGTATATGCCGCCATGCTGCGTCAGGGCATCTGGCAAAGAACGGTAGCCATTGGCAGCAGCAGCGGTGTGGTGTACCGCGACGACAATCAAAACGGCATACAGGAGCCGGGTGAACCACCTTTGCCCAATACAAAGGTGCTGGGCGTATTGTCCGAAAACCTGACCCTGACGGATAGCGCAGGCCGGTACAACCTGTTCTTTGACCTGCCGGCAGATACCGTACGGGCCATTGCTCCGGTGGTTTATCACGGCATTCAGCCGCCCTATCGGCTGGTGAATGGCATACGCCAGAACCAGGATTTTGGCGTGTGGTTTCAGCCCGATGTTACGGACCTGACTATTTCGGCGACCCATACCGCAGCGATGCGCCCCGGTTTTGAAAATAGTCTTCATTTGCGTATATCCAATGCCGGTACTTTACCGGTAGCGGCAACGGTGGGTTTGAAATTACCGGCAGATGTGCAGTATCTGGGCGCCGAGCCGGTACCTGATCTGGTTTTGGGCGATTCTTTGGTTTGGTTTATTGCCGGTATCCCTTTTTTAAGAAGTGCAGATTTTGCAGTGCAGATTCAATTGGCGAGTACGATTCCTTTGGGCACGTTGTTGACGTTTCATAACACTGTGCTGCCCGAAAACACGGATCAAAACATTGCAGACAATACTTTTGCATTAGAAACAACCGTGGTGGGCGCTTATGACCCGAATGACAAGCAGGTATGGCCCGGTGATCATATTACACCCGCTGACGTAGCGGCAGGCGTGCCATTTCGCTATACAATCCGCTTTCAAAATACGGGAACCTATGTTGCAGAGCGGGTTCGTTTGGTCGACACCCTGGATGCGGACTTCGACCTGGCTACCTTATCCGTGCTTGGAGCCAGCCACCCTTTTACCTGGCAGATCAAAGCCGGCCATGTGCTGGAAATTGTGTTTGACCAGATACTACTGCCGGATTCCAATACCAATGAAGCCGCCAGCCATGGGTTTTTCAGTTTTTCCATAGCTGCCAAACGTACCCTGCCTATCGGAACACCTTTGCTCAATCAGGCAGCCATCTATTTTGATTACAACAGTCCCATTTACACCAATACGGTATTTACGCAGGTCTCTTTTGAATCAGCCGTATCCAACCCAGCCGATCCGGCGCTGTTTTTGCGCATTTTTCCTAATCCGGTATCGACGAAGTGTACCGTGCAGACACCTTCAAACGGTGGTACATTGGCACTTTACAGCGCGGCAGGCATATTATTGCAGGTTTGGCCGGATTGTCCTGAACAGGTGGAGATTAATATGCCGGGTGTCGTGAACGGCCTGTATTATTTCAGGTGGGAAAAGGGAAGGGATTTTGTCATCAAGGCAGTGGTGGTTGGGCGATAATTAAAACCGTTCCGGGTTCATCCGGGAAGCCGGCTTTTACTTATTTGGTTTTAAATCCTGTGTTGTATTTCCGGTTGCGATACACCAGACCCAGCCCTGCGGTCACACCTGCATTTTCAAAATTGGCGTCCCCGCTCAGCGTACTTGAAAAACCTAATTGAATCGCCAGTTTTTTATTTTCAAAAAAACCGTTGCCGCCAAAGCCAAAACGCAACGATAGGCCCGGTTCTATTAACCAGGCAAATGGCTCCGGCGAAATCGCCGTGTCGTTCCGCCGGAATTCGCTGTAACTCACATACCCGACGCGAAGCCCCAGTGCTATTTCAAAAATTTTATAATGCAGTCCTACATCGGGTTGAATAAAAAACTTCGTATACTTGCCTTCCTCTGAAATACGGTCTTGGCTAAAAAGCTGTTTGCCGCTTGCTTTACCGTAACCCAGACCGCCGCCGGCGAATAATTCCAGGTGGAATTTATCATTCAAAACCGTGTAGGCCCCTAGGCCGGCCTCGCCATAGTAATAGCGGTTTTCGGACAAAGGAAGCGCCACAATGTTGCCCATCACCCCCACGTGATCTGACAACCCGAAGGCGCTCTGCAATTCGAGGCTGTTGCTCAAGTGGAGACCGGCCATAAAGTCGCCTTTCTGGTAGAGCAGCGGTGCATTCGTCAGGTTAGGCATGTAAGATGGGGCGCAACTGCCGAACACAAAAGACAAAAAGGCGAGGAGAAAAACTTTTGATTTCATTTGGAAAATTTTAGTTGAACGATTTTTTTTTAATCTCAAAGACTTGCTTTGAACCCGGTCTAAAGATAACCGGTAAAAATACACATACACAACATGTATTTAAGTAAGTGCGCAAAAACGGTTAACGTTAAGTCTTTTATAATTCATTAATCAACATTGCCTTTTGCCGCTTGCAATTTTGACTGTTTACTTATTTTATTTACCGCAAAACAACCCAAAAATGAAATCTAAACCTTGCTCACTCCTCTTTGCCGGCGTTGTTTTATCACTGTTTCTGTTGACTCCCGGCTTACAAGCCCAGCAACGTCAGCGCATTGTTCCCCTGCCCGGCAACCAGTGGAAGCAAAAAAAAGATTACGGCGGTTTCGTGATCGGTTCTTATTTCCAGAAAGTAAGCGCCCGCACCGAACTGGTCTCTTTTTATGCTTTCCTGGAAGACACGCTGAATACCGGCGGCCAATGGAATGTTCGCCATTTTTCACCGGCCAAGGCCAAACCCTTGATCGTCATAGAAGAAAAACGCCCGGTGGAATACCTCCGCCTCGAATCGGGCGCCAATCTCACTCCGGCCGGAGACTGGAAAACGCAAGGCCCCTGGACTTTTCACCCATCGGTAATTCCGGTGGCCAATCTGGCTGTGCTGATCCAATATGAAGTCAAATCGAAACAACCTTATTTCGTTCCGGCCATTATTTACCGGACTAAAGCGCCCGGTCAGATCAAATCGTACAAAGCCAGTTTCATTGCAGGTAGCGCCCTGAAAGGCGGGAAATATACCGTGAAACAGGGAAAAACCGTCGTCCACAAAGGCAATATCGGTCAGCAGTTGGGCGGCGCCAGCTTTAATATCAGCATCCCGGTCGATAAACTGCCCAAAAAAGGCGGCCTCTTTCAGGTCGACGTTTCGCTGATCGAAATGGGCCAATCAAACGGCCCGCAGCTCGTCTTTGATTTTTATCACCAACCCTATCCCTGAATGAACGCCAAGGCCCTGCTCAGTCAAATAGAAAATGCCATTACCGAAGGCCGTACCGACGAGGCCATTACGGCGTTCTCCGAATGGATCAGGGAACGGGACGAGGACGCGCATCACCACTGTCTTACCCTGGCCGCACGCTGGAATAAATTCAAAGAAGAACGCCGGGCAGGTATCCTGAACCAGGAAGAATCGGAGCGGCGGCATAATAAAATTCACTACGACCTGTTGCTTCTGGCCCGCGAACAAGCTAAAGCGGGCGAGTCGCCTGTTTCACCGGCGCTCAACCTGCTAAAACGAAATGCCTTTACCCTGATCGGACTCCTCTGGGGCCTGGCAGCC
>JAYSZC010000274.1:0-1981 GCA_043738235.1 Lewinellaceae bacterium
CACTCAAGACTCACGACTCACGATTCACAATTACAGGCCTGAAAAGCCTAAGCCAAAAATCATCAACCCGGCCAAGCGGGAAGCCTCTCACCTCTCACCTCTCACCCTCTCACCTCTCACTTCTCTCACTTTCTCACCTCTAAAAATATGTCCGAAAAAATAATCTTCTCCATGTCCGGCGTGAACAAAACCTTCCCGCCGCAGAAACAAGTGCTGAAAAATATCTGGCTGTCGTTTTACTACGGCGCCAAAATTGGCGTGCTCGGCCTGAATGGTTCGGGTAAATCCACCCTGTTGAAAATTATTGCCGGCATCGACCAGAATTACGAAGGTAAAATCGAATTTGAAAAGCAGTTCAAAATCGGCTACCTCGCCCAGGAACCCGAACTCGACGACAGCAAAACGGTGCGCCAGATCGTGGAGGAAGCCGTTCAGCATATTGTGGATTTACTGCAGGAAAATGAAGACATCGGCAACAAACTCGGCGAAGTGACCGACGACGATGAGATGATGAAACTCATCGAACGCCAGGGCGAAGTACTGGAACAGATAGAACACAACAACGGCTGGGAACTGGACTATCGCCTCGGCGTATTCATGGATGCCCTGCGCTGCCCGGAAGACAGCCGTCCGATCAAAATATGCTCCGGTGGCGAACGCCGCCGGGTTGCACTCGCGCGCCTGCTGCTCAGCCAGCCCGATATTCTGCTGCTCGACGAGCCGACCAACCACCTGGACGCTGAATCGGTGGCCTGGCTGGAACAATACCTGCAAAGTTTCCCGGGCACGGTCATTGCCGTTACGCACGACCGTTACTTCCTGGACAATGTGGCGGGTTGGATTCTCGAACTTGACCGCGGCGAAGGCATCCCCTGGCAGGGCAACTACTCCAGCTGGCTGGAGCAGAAAACCAAACGTATGGCGCAGGAAGAAAAGCAGGAAGACAAGCGCCGCAAACAACTCGAACACGAACTCGAATGGGTGCGTATGGGCGCCAAAGGACGGCAAGCCAAAGGCAAGGCCCGTTTGAGCGCCTATGAAAAAATGGCAGGCGAAGAGTCGCGCGAAAAAGAAAACAAACTCGAATTGTTTATCCCTACCGGACAGCGCCTGGGCGATAAGGTGATCGAGTTGAAAAACATCAGCAAATCATTCGGCGACCGGATTTTATTTGAAAATGTTTCGCTGGATATTCCCAAAAATGCCATCGTCGGCATTATCGGGCCGAATGGCGTAGGCAAATCCACCCTGTTCAAAATCATTACCGGTCGCGAAAAACCGGATACCGGAGAAGTAATCGTCGGCGATTCCGTGCAAATGAGTTACGTGGACCAGAGCCATGAAGCCTTGTTGCCGTATAAAACAATTTACGAAATCGTGAGTGAAGGCAATGACATCATCCAGGTGGGCAATACCAGTGTCAATGCCCGCGCATACCTGTCCCGCTTCAACTTTGCCGGCGCCGATCAGCAGAAAAAACTCGGCGTATGCTCCGGCGGCGAGCGCAACCGCGTGCACTTAGCCATGACGCTGAAAGACGGTGGCAACGTGCTGCTGCTCGACGAGCCGACCAACGATATTGACGTGAATACCCTGCGCGCGTTGGAAGAAGCGCTCGAAAATTTCGCCGGTTGCGCCCTGATTATCAGCCACGACCGCTGGTTCCTCGACCGCCTGGCAACGCATATCCTTTCTTTTGAAGACGATGCGGAGGTGGTGTTCTTCGAGGGCGGGTTCACGGATTTTGAAGACGCGAAAAAAGCGCGACTGGGCGATATTACACCACACCGGCCGAGGGTGAAACACATACTGAAATAGAGGTGAGAGGTGAGAGGTGAGAGGTGACATGAGTTATCCCGGATTTTTGGAATGCCTTTAAACCAGAGCGGATTCGACGGTAGCACGGCCTTCAGGCCGTCGGGAAAAGGGCATTTATGCCCGATTTAATCAGTTCCAAGCGCCTTAAAAGGCGCTATACCGA
>JAYSZC010000275.1:0-4827 GCA_043738235.1 Lewinellaceae bacterium
CCGACATAACGCTCGGTCATTCCTCATCCCTCATTCCTCATCCATAGAATTAATGGTGTTGCAAATAATACGCCCCGATACCCGCCAGATAACCGATCAATGCATACCCTGAAATGCGCTTCAAATACCACAGGAAATCAATTTTCAGGATACCCATAGAGGCCACGCCGGCTGCCGAACCGATAATGAGGATACTACCGCCCGTGCCGGCGCAATAGGCCAGCAATTCCCAGAAATCGTGGTCCGGCGGATAGGTTGTCAGATCGTACATCCCCATACAGGCTGCCACCAATGGCACATTGTCTACCACAGCGGAAAGTAGTCCGATCATGGTATTGATGACATAGATACTCCCGAAAGTGTTATTGAGCACATCCGCCATCATGTGTAAATGCCCTGAAGTATCCAATGAGCCGACCGCAAGCAGGATGCCGAGGAAAAACAGGATACTCGGCGAGTCGACGCGGTGCAGCATGGCAGAGACGGAAAACTCTTTGCGCATTTCCGGCTCTTTCCCCCGGTGCAGGAATTCGGTGACATACCACAGCACCCCGACCGACAATAAAATACCCATGTAAGGCGGCATGTGGGTAATCGCTTTAAAAAACGGTACCGATAAAAGGGCAGCGCCACCCAGAAAAAACAATAGTTTTTGTTCAAAAGGCGTCGTAATCCGCTCGGATTTCATTTCCGCTTCCGAGAACTGCTCCAATTCGGTTTTGTCGCGACCCAGGAAATAAGTGGCTGCCAGCAACGGCACGATCAAACTGACCGCGGAAGCCAAAAACGTGGCTTTCATAATATTAAAAGTAGTCACCTGACCACCTATCCACAACATGATGGTGGTGACGTCGCCAATTGGCGACCAGGCGCCGCCGGCGTTCGCAGCAATGATCACAAAACCGCCGAACAGCCACATGTTGTCCTGCTTTTTAATGATGCGGCGCAGCAGAGCGCACATGATGATGGCAGTGGTCATGTTGTCCAGGCCAGCAGACAGGAAAAAAGTGACCCAGGAAATGATCCACAACAATTTTACGCGGTTGGAGGTGGTAATACGGTCGGTAATGACCCGGAAACCGTCGTGTACATCCACTAATTCCACAATGGTCATAGCACCCAGCAGAAAAAACAGGATTTCAGCGATTTTCCCGAGGTGCTCAAACAGGGACTCCTGAATGTACGAACGCGTATCGGGGTGTGTTTGTGCAATTTCGCCAAAAGCGGGCATGTTTTCAATGCCGAATAATAAAACCAGCCAGCAAAAAACGCCTGTCAGCAGGGCGGAAGCGGCTTTGTCAATTTTCAGCGGATGTTCCAGCGCAATCAGGGTGTATCCAATAATAAATACTACAATAATTAAAAGAGCCATAGGTGCAGGGTGATAGGTGAAAAGCCAAAATTGCAATAGGCAAAAGCAATGTTAATCAATGAGTTACAGATACGCGGTAGCAAATATTATTGCGTACCGCCTTAAGTTAAAGGCAATAAAAACAATGGCAAGAGGCCATAAAAACCGGAAGCAATCACTAAGCCGGCCATAATCGCATCAACCGCTGATGTATTGTTCGAGGAATTGAATGTGTTGTTTTTGTTCCTGCATAATAGCGCTTACGATGTCGCCAATGCTCAACATACCTAGCACCTGCGTACCGGCCACGACCGGCAGGTGCCGGATACGTTTGTCGCTGAAAAGTTGCATACAATTTTCGATGTCCATTTCAGGGCTGACCGTGAAAACATTGTGGGTCATCACATCGGTTAAGGGGGTGCTTTTGGCTTTGCGGCCCTGAATTATGCCTTTCCGCGCATAGTCGCGTTCGGAAAAAATACCGGCCAGCCGCTCGCCTTCCATCACCATCACGGCGCCGATATTATTCTGAGCCATGAGGTCGAGGGCGTCAATGACCATGTGTTCCGGGGTGAGTGTAAAGATTTTATTGATCTTTTTTCCTTCCAGTAATTTTTGTACAGAAATCATGGCGATGTGTTTTAGTGAAAAAATGGGTGGTTTTGGTTGATAGTTTATGGTTGATAGTTTATGAGTTTATTGGTTTATAGAGTGGCAACCTATAAACTCATAAACCATGAACTTATAAATCCAAGTCGAGCTATTCTCCTTAACTTTGTCGTAAAATACTCACTTATGCTCCCTCTGATCCTTGTAACGATTGTCCTGGTGCTGATCGCTTTTGCGCTCTTCAGTGTACGTTTGTTGTTCGTAAAAAACGGGCAATTCAGGGGTACATGTGCCGGTAATAGTCCATTTATGCAAAAAGAAGGCGTCGCTTGTGGCGTTTGTGGTCGTAAACCAGGCGAAGCCTGTGGGAAAGAGGAAGATGGGGGTTGATAAAGGTTTATAAGGTTTATAAGGTTTATAAGGTTGATAAGGTTTATAGTAGATACTCGAAAAGAGGAGAGTTTCTTTGTTGAGCAACTATTATCAACCTTATCAACCTTATCAACCTTATCAACCTTATAAACCTTATCAACCTTATCAACCCTCATTCCAAAAATCCCGCTGTCCCTTGCACCTGCAAAGCGCCTTTTTCATCAGCGTATATACAGTAAATTTCCAGTCCCTGTTTTTGGGCCACTTGCATCGCTTTATCCATACCCATCACCAAAAAAGCGGTGGCATAGGCATCTGCGGAAGCGCAGTCGTCGGCCAGCACCGAAACGCTGAGTAGATTGTGCGTAATGGGATATCCGGTTGCCGGATCGATCGCATGGCTATACTTTTTACCGTCCCGCACCACAAATTTTCGGTAACTGCCGGAAGTGGCGAGCGAGCGATTTTTCAAGAGCAAAGTGGTCTGTAACGGTCGTTCCTGTTCCGGGTTATCGACGGGTTTATCAATCCCGATTTTCCAAAATTCACCACGTTCGTTTTTGCCGGCGCTGCGCACTTCGCCGCCTATTTCCACCAGGTAATCATGGATGCCCTGTTGTTCTAAAAACTGTGCAATTAAATCGACGGTGTAACCCTGCGCAATGGCATTGACGTCTATTTCCATGCCTGGAAGGTTTTTCACAAAAACACCGTTTTCAAGGCGAATCTTTTGAAAACCAATCAGTTGTAACAATGTATCCACTCTGGCCGAATCGGGCAGAGGCAGCCCTTTTTTGTAACTGAATCCCCAGGCTTTCACCAATGGTCCTACTGTTATGTCAAATGCGCCGCCGCTGAGTTCCGATATTTCCCGGGATCGGTTGTATACTTTTATCAAATGTTCATCAGCCACAGCACCCGCCTCGTTTCGGTTGATCCTGCTGATGATGGACGTACTGTCCCACAGTGACATACTTTTGTCGATCCGCCTGAAAAGACTGTCTACCTGCCCGGAGAAATTGCGCTCCGAAGCGTCCCTGTAGGAAATATGAAACGTCGTGCCCTGCGCTTTCCCTTCCAATTCTGTATAGGTCGGCGCTTCCTGCCGGCAGGCGGAAAAGGATAAGAGCAGCAGTACTTGTAACAGCAGTGCTGCTGCTCGCTTGTTGTCTTTATATACCAAAGTCATCGAATGCGATATTCGTTTTGGGTACGCCGAGGTCATCGAGCATTTTTAAGACGGCGGCATTCATCATCGGAGGGCCGCAGAGGTAATATTCCACTTCTTCCGGTTCAGAATGCTTGACTAAATAGTTTTTTAGAACCACGTTATGGATGAATCCCGTTTCACCGGTCCAGTTATCCTCCGGCAATGCTTCGGAGAGTGCTATAACAAAGCGGAAATTCGGAAATGCCCGTTCGATGGAACGGAAATCCTCCTCATAAAAAATTTCCTTTTTGCTGCGCGCGCCGTACCAGAACGATACCTTCCGACCCGTTTTCAGGGTATGGAAAAGGTGAAAAATGTGCGATCGTAAAGGGGCCATACCGGCGCCGCCGCCGATATAGACCATTTCTTTCTCCGTATTTTTGATGTGAAACTCGCCATAAGGGCCGCTGATGGTCACTTTGTCGCCGGGTTTTCGGGAAAAAACATAGGAGGAGCAATAACCGGCGGGTACATCTTTAAACGCTTTTTTGTCGCGATCCCAGGGCGGCGTGGCGATGCGGATATTGAGCATCATTTTATTGCCTTCGGCCGGGTGGTTGGCCATCGAATAAGCGCGGAACAAAGGTTCTTCCACATTGGATTTCAGGCTCCAGACATTGAACCTGTCGTATTCGTCTTTGAATTTATCAGGAATATTGTACAAATCCTTTTTAAAGTCGATGGATATTTCGGGCACATCCACCTGGATGTAATCGCCGGAACGGAAGGTAAGGTGTTCACCCGGCGGCAGCGCTACCACAAATTCTTTGATGTATGTGGACACATTTTCATTGGACACCACTTCGCATTCCCATTTTTTTACCCCGAATACCTCGTCGGGCACACGGATTTCCATGTCCTCTTTTACTTTTACCTGACAAGCCAGCCGCATTTTTTCCTGCACCTGCCGCCTGTTGAGGTGGTTGGTTTCAGTGGCCAATACCTCGCCGCCGCCACTGTACACCTCGCATTTGCACATCGCGCAGGTGCCGCCGCCGCCGCAGGCAGAAGCCAGAAAAATATTTCTGGAGGCCAGCGTCGTCAGCAGCGTACTGCCGGGTTTGACCACCACCGGCGCATCCTGCGCGCCATTGATGATGATAGACACATCCGTTTGTGGCAACAGGCGGTCTTTGGCCGTCAGTATCAGGAATACAAACAACAGCACAACCAGGATAAAAACGACGATACTACTGACGATGATTGGTAGCATGGTTGATTGAATTAAAAAGTAAAAATTTGGTTTGATGGGTTTGAAGGTTTGATGGTTTGAAGGTTTGAAGGT
>JAYSZC010000276.1:0-1977 GCA_043738235.1 Lewinellaceae bacterium
TAAAACTCAACTATGATGCCAATGCTGGGTGTAGGCGTTGCGTCTTCGTTTTTCAGAATTTGCAGCTGTCAAGGCTTCCTGAGTTATCTTATCTTTGACCGTTCCGGAGAGAACAGCCGTGTTTTGGGCATGTAGCGTGATCCCCTGGAAAACGAATTTAACTGTAACTATGAAATACGAACTCCTGCAAACATTACTACCGTACCTGGATGCATACGAACGGGCCTACCCGAAACAGCAGGATGCCCGGCATTTTGCTGTGTGGCTGGCCCGTCAATCCGCAGATGAAGCGCAGGTGGCGACGCGAACGGCCACGGAAGGCCCCGTACAAAGCGAGTCGGTAGAAATCGGGAAACTACTGGTGTACCTGAACCGCTACGCCAAAAACTATGCAAAAAAAGCGCTGGACAATTCTCCCCTGGGAGGTATGGATGAGTTTGTCTACCTCGCTATATTGCTGTACGAAGGCGCCCTGACCAAAAGCGAGCTGATTTTCCGCAACCGCCACGAAAAACCGACCGGTATGGAAATTATCCGGCGTTTGCTGGCGGCTGGTTTTGTCGAACAATCGGACGACCCCGATGACCGGCGCAGCAAACGCCTGTGCATTACGGAAACCGGAAAAGCCGTTTTTGGACAGGTGGTGGAACGAATGGATTTTGTATCGGAATTAATCACCGGCAACTTGAATAACGCTGAAAAAATGCTGCTGCTGCAAATTCTGGAAAAACTGGAAGGCTTTCACCAACTCATTCTGGCAAAAACGAAAGGCGGCGATTTTGAAGAAATCCTGCGGGAGGTGCGAGGCAACCCGTAAATAAGTAAAATTGCAAAAGGCAAAAAGCAATGTAAATCAATGAGTTACAGAAGATTTAGTATTATACCTCGCGCCGCCAAGTTTGTGCATAGGCTAAGCCGAGGATACGTTTACTAAACTTTTTAAGTTTAGTAAACGTATCCAAATCGAATGCACAAAACCTGGCAGAGCGAGGTATAACTAATTTTGCACACCTACTTATGAAAAATTTCCTGCATATCTCCCTGCTTTTGTGTCTGTGCGCACAACTTTCTGCACAACTGCCGCAGGCTGCATCCGGCACGGTACAACGTTTTGAAAATTTCCCTTCCAAATACGTCATTCCCAGGCATGACGACGTCTGGCTGCCGGAGGGCTACTCCACCCGGAAAAAGTATGCGGTGTTGTACATGCACGACGGACAAATGTTGTTCGATTCCGCCACTACTTGGAACAAACAGGAATGGGGCGTGGATGAAACCATGAGCCGACTCCTCGCAGCAGGGAAAATCAGAGACTGCATCGTGGTTGGTATTTGGAATATCGGTAAAACGCGTCATGCCAATTATTTTCCTCAAAAACCTTTTGAAGCATTGCCGGAAAGCCTGCAGGATTCTCTTCTGGATCAGGGCCAACGCAACCCGCAATCCGGCCTGTTCGCTATCCGCGTAAATTCCGACCACTACCTGCATTTTCTGGTACATGAACTCAAACCTTTCATCGATAGCCGTTTTTCTACCAAAAAGGATCGAAAAAATACCTTCATCGCCGGATCGAGCATGGGAGGACTGATTTCCATGTATGCGGTCTGCGAATATCCGAAAGTGTTTGGCGGAGCCGCCTGCCTGTCCACCCACTGGCCGGGGACTTTTGAGGTGGAAAACAACCCGATTCCCGACGCCTTTTTTCAATACCTCCGCACACATTTACCCGATCCGAAAACCCATAAATTTTACTTCGATTACGGTACCGCTACGCTGGATGCACTGTATGAACCTTTCCAGTTGAAGGCCGATCAGGTCATGTCGAGCCAGGGTTATACCTCCAAAAACTGGATCACCCGGAAGTTTGAAGGGGAGGATCATTCGGAAAGGGCCTGGCGGATGAGGCTGGGGATTCCGCTGGAGTTTCTTTTGAAGTAGTTATTGGTTATTTGTGTGGTAACCCTTGGCTGCACGACA
>JAYSZC010000277.1:0-4822 GCA_043738235.1 Lewinellaceae bacterium
GTTCCGCTTTCAGCCGGTTGGCCCAGGCCAGCATGTCGACGGCGCTATGCCCTACCATCGCTATTTTTTCAAAAATCATTTGTTTATCCGGATCGCTGCGCAAGAGTTCGAGTTTGGCAAAATTGGTGCCGCCCGCCGCTGCAAATTCGATGCCGGCCAGCGGCAGTTGCAGCAATGCCTTCAAACTTTCGGGGCCGAATCCTTGTCCCACTTCTTTCACAATAACCTTGCAGTCAAACAGTTGCAATACTTCTTCTATCACTTCCAGCGGCGGACGTTCAAACATATCTCCTTCAGGCTGCATGGCTTCCTGTAGCGGATTGACATGAATAAAAAGTCCGTCGGCGCGGAGTTTATGCAGCAGTGCCGGAATACGGTCTCCTTCCTTTTGCTTCAAAAGTTTTTCCACCTGCGCAATACCAAGATTGGCAAACAAGGGCAAGGCGGCGCCCATTTCATCGCGCACATCGAAGTCGGTTAAAAACTCGTCGCTATACAGCAGTTGTCGGCAGGAGCCAAGCCCCATGCCCATGCCGAATTCGCCACAGGCGCGGGCCAGTTGCCGGTTGATTTTGTTGGCCAAGGCCGTGCCACCGGTCATAGACGATACCCAAACGGGCGTGCGCAGCGTTTTACCCAAAAAAGGCAAGGGCCGCAGCGATCCGGGCTTCGGGTGGGCTGTCAGCATCGGTTCGTAGTAAAAACGCGCGTCCAATTCGCCCGTTTCCACCCGGCTTTTGAAAGCCATTTCAATATGGTCTTTCTTGCGGTCTACGGCGGTCGGATCATTGTCCGGTTCGCCTTCCGGCGGTAAGTCTGGCTGTTCGGTTGTCATTTGTCGCAGATGAAAGTGCACAAAAGTAGCAGATTTGTTCCGGCGAATAACAAAGCGATGCACAGAAGGTTGATGGAATGCAATTTTCATATAGATTTGGAAAAAAATTCATGATGCTACGCTCCCCGGTATTGCTGACGGTTGTGTTTCTTGCTTTGGGTATAAAGGCGCTGCATAGCCAGTCCTTTCAAAAGGAATACACCATTTCAGGGAGTACTTCGGTTGTTCCCCACCGGGTTGCGCAGCGTCCCGACGGCTGTTTTCTGATATCTCACCTGGTACGGGAAGATGCACTGCGCCTGCATGTCACTTGCCTCAGTCCTGTGGGCGACGTGTTGTGGAGCACCCGCCTGAATGCGCATTTCAACAACGACAACGCAAGCGAAGGCATCAAAATAACGCCGATCATGGCTACGGGCGACAACAGTTGTATCGTGCTGGTTTCCAAAGGTTTAGTTTCACCTGGTCAGGGCTGGGCTATTGTAAAATTATCCTCCGACGGCGTCATACAATGGAGCAGGGAAATTATCGGCGTCGGCTCCGTATCTGATTTTTTGGGGTATGCCCAGGGACGGATTTACCTGCTGGCGCGGTATTTGTCTTTCGATAACAGGCCCTTCATGGCCTGTCTCGATGATAACGGCACTGTGATCTGGGAAAAAAACATCCAGTCCAATTTAGACAATGTCGTCGCTACCGATATTCGGATTTTACCAAATCAAAGTATTTTACTGAGCCTGGCAGAAAGCAGTTTTTTGCAACAAAGGGGACATATAGCCCGCTTGAACAGCAACGGCACATTGGTCAACCTGCTCACCTTGCCCAACCTCTCGCTCATGGGCGTCGATGAGCACCCCGACGGGCGTTTGTTTTTTCTGGCGCGTACACTCGACTCGCTCAACCTGAAAAACCAGGTATTGCTGGGCGCGGCCCAAAACGGGCAGTTGCAGTGGGTCAAAGCGGTCGATATTCCACAAGACTATTATTTTTCCGGTATCCTGACTTTTAATGCTGCGAAAGACAGCATCGTTACTTCTTTCCGGGCTTCTTTTTTCGAGGCGCAGCGCTACTGGATTCGCTTCGACCTGGATGGAAATCCCGGTCCGGCGCATTACATGCCTGTCGCAGAGTCGTCGGGCAATGAAATTATTTCCACCTCAGAAGGCGGTTTTGCCTGGGTTTCCACCGGCTCGGATACTGGCAATCAGACATCCTTTGTATTTTCCAAAACGAACACACAGGCTTTGCTCGATGATTGTCCGGCGGGTGTTCTGTGTGGAATGACGGTACGGGACACGTTTTTCCCCAGCTTGCCGCCACTTGGCTGGAACATGCAGGATGTCGTTCGCATCATAGCAGGAACTGCCACGCAGCAGCCCCGAAATGTCACTGTGGGCGATTTTTGCCAGCCGCTTCCGGTGCTGGATGCCGGCATCCTGACAGCAGATTCAATGGGATGCAGCGGCGATCCATTTGTATTCCGGCGCCAGGCTTTGGCCAACGGCATTTCTACCTGGACATTTTCGGGTGGTATACCCAACAGATTTTTCGGGCCGGAACCTCCGGAAATTGTTTTTCCAAATCCGGGTATTTACCAGGTGCTGCATGTGCTGAATCAAGCAGGTTGCGTGGATACCGCCCGGCTACTTGTACGGGTGGACGCTTATCCGGTGCTGTCATTGCCGGCTGACACAGTTGTATGCCCGGGAACTCCTGTTATCATCGGGGTGCAACAAGCGCCAAACCTGACTTTTCTCTGGAATGACGGCGATCCAAACCCTTCCCGCAGCATCAACGCCGCGGGCCAGTATTCACTAACGGTCACCAATGCAACCGGCTGCAGCCAGAGCGGCATCATTACAGTACGCCCGCTTGATTTACCCGCAGGGTTGTGGCAATCGGATACCTTTTTTTGTACCAACGGCGCCGTCAATGTTCATTTGGGGGCGAGCCAGGGCTGGCAGTATGATTGGGTGGATGGTTTTCCCGATTCGGAAAGACGTTTTTCCACGCCGGGCATATTTTATTTACAGGCGCTGTCGCCCGTGGGTTGTATGCTGAGTGATAGCACTGTTATTACAGAAAAACCGCTGCCGGACATTTTTCTTTCGACGATCCCGCCTTACGATTGTGGTACGCAACGCATCGCAGCAAGCGGAAATGACCTGCGTAACTTTTTGTGGAGTACCGGCGCCACCGCTGCCGAAATAGCTGTTTTGCAAAGCGGTGCTTATACACTCACAGCCTCAGATGGGTTCTGCAACAACACGGCCACTGCGCAGGTCGAAATTTTACCCTGCCCGGAGTGTTTTGTGTACATTCCAGGCGTTTTTAAACCCGGTTCCGGAAATGCCAATGGCGAATTCAGGGTACAATCGGGTTGCGCCATCTCTGATTTCCTGTTGCAGGTATACGACCGTTGGGGAAATCTGGTGTTCGAGAGCCGGGAGCCGGCAATGGGCTGGGACGGCGCCCGGAACGGCAGGCAGATCAGTCCGGGCGTATATATTTACCAGGCACAAATGACGCTTACTTTGGGGGATTTAAGGTTCCCTATGATAAAAACGGGAGATGTCAGCGTAGTTCGTTGAGTGAATTTCCAACCCTTCCGGGTTTTTGATGTTTATTCGCACAATAACAGAAGTGAGAAGTGAGAAGTGAGAGGTGAGAAGCGAGAAGCGAGAAGCGAGAAGTGAGAAACAATAAACCGTTTGGCTTCCATTGGAGGCGCATCAGATAGATAGAAATATGAAAATCGGTATCGTTTGTTATCCGACCTATGGCGGTTCCGGCGTGATCGCCACCGAACTTGGTCTCGGATTGGCCCGAAAAGGCCATGAAATCCATTTTATCACCTACCGCCGTCCGGTGCGGCTGGCCCATTTCGACGCCAATGTTTTTTACCATGAAGTCGACAACGAAGACTATCCGCTGTTCGAGTACCCGCCTTACGACACTGCTCTGGCTTCCAAAATTGTGGATGTCGTAAAATACCAGAACCTCGATCTCCTGCATGTACACTATGCCATTCCACATGCCGCAGTGGCGTATATGGCTAAAAAGATACTGCTTGCACAGGGGCGTTATGTACCGGTCATCACTACTTTGCACGGAACGGATATAACACTGGTCGGCAACAACCGCGCGTTTGCGCCCGTCGTGGAATTCAGCATCAATAAAAGCGACGGCGTGACAGCCGTTTCTCAAAGCCTGAAAAACGATACGCTGAAACTTTTTAATATTCAACGGGACATCAGGGTTGTCTATAACTTCATTGATTTTGATCGTTTTAGAAAAACGGATAAAGAACATTTTAAAAAAATCATCGCCCCGAACGGCGAGCGCATCCTGGCGCATACTTCTAATTTCCGTAAAGTAAAACGGGTGGAAGACGTGATCCTGATTTTTAAAAAAGTGTACGACAAGGTGCCCTCCAAATTGCTGATGATCGGCGACGGCCCGGAACGCCAGAATGCCGAGCGGATGTGTCGCGAAATCGGCCTTTGCGACGAGGTGCGCTTCTTGGGCAAACAGGATGCTATCGAAGAACTACTCGCTATTTGCGATCTGTTCATCATTCCTTCTGAAAGTGAAAGTTTCGGCCTCGCAGCCCTGGAAGCAATGGCCTGCGAAGTACCGGTCATTTCATCCAACAGTGGCGGATTGCCCGAGGTGAACATCCACGGAGAAACGGGTTTTATGAGCGATGTGGGCAATGTCAATGAAATGGCCCATTATGCTATCGAATTACTTCAAAACGACGAAATGCTGGCCCGTTTCCGTAAAAATGCCCTGGCCCAGGCGCGTCGCTTCGATATTAACAATATACTGCCGGATTACGAAGCCTATTATGAAGAGGTGCTGGAACGAAGCGTGGTGAAAGTGGAATAGTGAGTTGTGAGTTGTGAGTTGTGAATAGTGAGTAGTGAGTAGTGAGTTGTGAGTGGCATATCGTTAGGAGAACGAACTCAATATTCTCCTAACGAA